>JAJBTR010000231.1 GCA_020860745.1 Lachnospiraceae bacterium
AGCTCACACACATGAAAGATGGTATGTACAAGCTTAGTAACACGTTCCTCCTCATAAAGATTTTCCAAAGATTCATAAGCAGTCGGATCGAGATACCCGGAAGCATTTCGTTTAAATTCATTCTCCATCTTTTGCTTTCCCTTTCGACATATTCATCAAGTCATTCACAAATCCCTTAATCTCTTTCTCTGTTGATTCAGCATTCTTCCCGCTACATGCCGCAAAAGCCTTACAGATTGCCACATATTGAATGCATTTGCAAATCCGGTCAAGAAATATGTAAGCCCCAATAAAGCAGGCAACACCAATCAACACAATCGTAATAAGATCCATACTATTCCGTCCTTTCATTTCTTAAAATATAATCAATCAGATAGTCGCCTTGAGAGTTTATACACGTTCTCACATGCACTCCGGGAAAATTCGTGTTGAACGGTAGTAAATAAAAATGGTCAATCCAGCTTTTATCACTCCATTTACCATCGCCCAAATAGACGGATTTGATCCAGTACTTCCAGGTTGCTATGCTCGAATCAAACCCACAGTAAACAACCTCGCCATAGCCAAGAGTAAATCTTAGCTCATTCATAAATACCTCAGCTTGAGCCATAGTCATCCAGTCGGGTATTACTATATATAGCTCTTTCATAATGCCATCCCTCCAAAAAATATGCCAATCAACAAGCCGATAATAATACAAATTAAATAGCTCATTACTCTTTCTCCTCCCACTTCACAGGCTTATGTGAATTCACGTTTACACACTCCTCCAGACAAGCATCGCAAGGTTTCTCATTTTCAGCCTGCTTAGCATATTTACAAGTCGGGCAATACGTGTGAAAATCTACTTCTTTATACTGCTGTTCCATCTAATTCCTCCTCTAACACTTCCAATACTCGAAAATAAAATTCGCCTTGACCAAAGGCATAAGAATCTACGTAATCAATTGGAAGAGCGCGTTTTACACATTTAGTGGACGCTAAATCATTGCCAATCCGTCTTAATTCGAAAACGAAATCCAGACCGAACCTGTAAAAATGAACATCGTATCCTTTCTTCATCAGTTTTTCAATTTTCTCCGCTAACATCCAGAACCTCCTTAATCAGCATAATAAATTTCTATAGTAGGATCGTCTTTCTCCTTTCCATCTCTCCGCTTTCATGATATAATTTACAGAAAATACACGGAGGGTTTTGCTATGAGCCTTACAAAAGAACAGCATGATATCTTTGTCAATTGGGTTGAAAAATATATTGTCCGTAGAAAATCTATCAGCCATAATATTGACACATCCGATATCAGAGAGGCATTTATGAGCACATATAAACACGGCTTTTATCTCAATAATAATGATGTAAATGATATAATGTTCGAACTTGGATTCCGCGCTGCTAACTTTGCAAATGACCCATATTTGCATTTTAACATTTCGTCTCAATCCCGAGCTGTTCAAGAACTTCGTCGTATGTATATTGAACAGGCACGGTATCAGAAGTATGAATAATCCATGCGTCTTCACCATCCTCAACCACAAAGGGATAACCGAGAGCTTTTAATATAACTTTTATAGTGGTTTTGCCGGAAGTCATTGGACCGGTCAAAACAATTATTCGCCTTTCCCGCATGTTAGTTATGAGGCGCCGGGTTTCCTCTTTTCCAATTAAACCCTCTATAAAGGTTTTGACTTCTTTCGGGATTTTCTTGTAGGTGGACTTTACGTATTTTTCATATGGGTTCATACAAATTTCCTTTCTCTCGACACCTCCCCACAAATATGATAAAATCGCTGTACCAAATAATAGGGAGAAGGTGAAGATTATGGGTAGTAAACTCGATTTCTCGTATACCAACCATCGTGGTAAACGAGTAACCGGAGCCGCCGCTTTCACGCATCATGTGTATACGGAAGCAGGCGGCATCCAAAACTACAACGATGAAGTCGGAGAAGCATACGTCAAAGCCTTTATTCGTGAACACTCCGATATCATCAATGCTGGACTAGCCAAGAAAGCGCGTCGGAAACGCTTCAAGGCTGTCTAACCTATTTATAAAAACACCTGAGAAGATGCCGCAACTCATCCTCTTGGGTGTTTTTATCATTGAGAAATATTGTACCGCTTATGAAGCTCTCCTAAAGGATCTTCAAGAGCAACTTTCTTAGCTGGGGTTCGAGTACCGTCTTTATTTCGTTTGGCCTTTTCCACAATTTCATACTCCGGCACATACTGGGACTGCAAGATAACACGAATATTTTGCAGTTCTTTTCTTATTTCCGTCAGCTCAGCCAGTTTTTTGCTTTCAATGTCTACAGGATGATTAACGGGTTTTACGTCCGCCCTAGGCTCTGTGACCTCTGTATAAGTTAGCAAACGCTTTCCAACAACATAACCCTGATACTCAGAACGATTCGATAGTAACCATGTTGAAATACCCCTCAGATGATTTCCAATCGAAAATCCATCAGCAATTTCATCTGGTACATCAAGAGATAAAACCACTTTATTGTTGCATATCATCAGGTTGCGGAGTATAACATTGTGTCTCACTTCGAGATTCAGACGAGCCGATTGTACCCCCTTCCAAATATCATCAAATTTATCAATAGTAGCTACAAGCGGACTTGTGAAATTAATCTGTACGTATTTTCTCACCATTTCACATACTTCCCTTCATTAAAGTTTTTCTTTTCTTTCAGTGCACGACTTATCGCCAGGTCAATACCGGACTTAGACTTCAAATGATAATAATACAAGTCTTTGAATGGGGTATTCAGCCTGTCAATACGTCCCGCGGCCTGCTGCATAATCTTGTACGAATAATTCTGAGAGTAGAATATAATCGTGTCAGTCAGTATGCAGTTCCATCCCTCAGCTCCGGCAGTATACTGTACAAGGTAAATCCACTTTCTGTGCTCAGGAATCGGCTGATGCTTGTGACCGTTCCACTCAGCAATCTCCACACCTTCACCATAAGCCATATTCTTCAATATCTCAAGCTCATAGTCAAAGTTGTAGAATATAATTGCCCTTGGATGCTTCTCCACCAGCTCAAGCAAAGCAATCTGTCTGCTTTCTGAGCTGTTCACAATCTTCCGCCAAATGTAACAAAGTTCAGCAGCGTTAATAACCGGCTCGTCCGTATAAGGATTCCAGCGAGTCTTTGTGACTTGCTTATAAGCCTCTATATCGTACTTTACAATGATATCCTCATGATGACTTGTCGTCTGCCTGTCGAAGTCCATATTGACTAAGACGTTTGCCCGCAAACGGATTAATCGGCCAGTATTTATATACCTATCAACTTTCGGATACTTAGCAAAGCGACTGTACACCACATGTTCACGATTGAACTCGGTACGGTTTTTATAGAAGCCATTTGCAATGAACACAGGAACATAATCCATCCAGGTATCCCCAGGGGTAGCAGACAATAATATCCAGGAATTGCTTTTAGTAATCCTGAGGAACGACTTTACCCAAGCGCCGGATCCGACAACCCTCTGCTCATCAAAAATAAAGAATGCTCCGGTCACATCAGCATACTTCTTGATATTGTTCCATGAGTCCACCACAACCTTATTGGAATATAAGTTCTCCTCTTTGTGTGTAGAAAGAAGGAAGGGCGAAAGCTCACCCTCCCATTCTAACGTGTCTCGTTTCCGAGCAGTCGTGATGATGTACAAGTCTTTTGGCGGGTCTGACATCGGATAATACTCTTCCGTCTCCAGTCGCCCGCCCTCATGCAGATAGTAATACGCCAGAGCTGTTCTCGACTTACCAGACCCAACACCGCCACAAAGAATACAACCGTTCTTCATCTTTCGAATAGCGTCAAGTTGGTAACCATATAAATTAAGACTCATGTTTCTCCTCAATATTCACTCGGAAACAGAATCGTAGTAACGCTGCTGTCCCATTCCGTAATAATCCAGATTTTCTCTCCGTCGGGATTTTTCTCTGGGGTTTTCTTGAATGCGAAAGGTTCTTCGCTCTTTGGCGGCATTCCCATTTTTCCGTCGCGCAATGGAAATAAGAATGTGGTGTATTCTGTCAAATAGTTCTTTATGTCTTCCTCATCGTAAATATAAACTGCCAAAATACGCTCCTTATGTGTTAAAGCATAGTCGTTATGCCTAGCATCTTCTTCGCATGTATCGCCCCAGTCACCATGTCGATAACGCGCAAATGAAGTCTCTACAAACGTGGCGAAGTCGTTATCGCTCTCCATACGTTCAGCTATCCTAGGAGTTACCACGATTTTACCTTTCTCAACGAATTTTACGCTCATTTAGTTACCTCCTTTTCCGGCCAGGTATAAACAAAACCATCCTCAATCACAGCGAAATATAATGGCCCATCAGCTTTGGCTTTAAGGTCTGCTTTCGGTCCGTAGTTAACAAATACTGCACCAATCTCATCTACTGACCAATGACATACTTCATCAGCATAATCGAAAAGTCGGCATATCACTTCTGTTGTCACTCGAATTTTTCGGCAATCATACTTAGTGCTCGGCTGTACTGTGTAACCAGCTTCCTTCGCGACTTTTTCATAAAAATCAGGAATACTGCAATAGCAGCTCTCCCAAGTTAACTCAATATAGTTTTTCAGCATAGTATCTCCTTTCGGCTTTGGGTTTTGAAATATAATTACCAGTCCCGTTCCATATTGTACGGGGTTCCTACTGTTCCGACTGAACCAGAGCTATCTGTAGACTTAAAGAACTCTCCAGGCAAAGGATACATATAGCGAAACATCAGGTAATTCGCAGCATCCATCAAATGCTCTGTATTATGGTCTTTCTTGAACGCTTCGATGCACAGCTCAGCAGTTTTAAGTGCATCTACTCTGCCCTCACCAAAGTTCTTCTTTGCCGGTCCGTACTTATAATACGAAGTAATTACACGGTTTCTTCTCCCGGCGTCAAAATCCTTTGAATACTCTTTATCCATATCATTTAATTCCATGGCATTTCCTCCGGTCCTTCCATCTCGGCATACTTCTCAGCGAACTGGTCTTCCTCGATCGTAACGTACATAGACTTCAAATAAGCCTTAACGCCGGTCTTACCATTTACTTCCCAGTTGTACGGTCTGATGATAAGGTCAACGTTCCTGATTTCTGCATAGTCCAGAGCAGAAATAGTTTCTTCATCCAACTGAGTCTTATTCTTTCTGGTAATCATGAATACTTTCGGCGGAATATAATCAAAAGAGACGGCCACCTGTAAATAGTGACGCGCCTCCTCTTCTTCATCACGTGGAGCCAAAACGCGAATGTTCCAGCCATCTTCCGACAGGGCGTTTGCCTGTTCCGGATCATCGATAATCACGCAGAAGTTCCGCTTTCCTTCGCGATTGTACTGACCCTCCTTTCCCGCAAAATTTCTGAATATAATTCTCGCATTTTCAATAACAATGTTGTCTGTTGCTTTGTATGACATTAGTTGTCCTCCTTTTTTATGCTGTTATTTCCTCATTTTTGTAAAGAAATGCTATCAATGTGTCTCCGTTAATTACCTGAATCGCCCTTACATCGTCCCAGGAATTTAATCCCCAGCCGTTTTCCAAGCATTCATTTACCTGGACATCAAATAACTCATGAAACTGTAACGGCTGAATAATGGTCTTTGTTTTTACTCTAGTTATCGTCTCCATACACATCTCCTTAAAAATATAATTAATTCCACGGCAGCTCTTCCTCATAACAAGGCTTGTCCATGTGCTCACCTTTCTCAAAACTCGGTCCGATATAAGGGTCATTCGAAACAAACCATGTAAAGTCGCCGTATGTAACAATAGCTTTGCGCGCCTCGTCGACCAGATTCTCGTAATAAGACAGGTCAATATCCTCTTCCTTGCCAAGCTCTTTCACCATCTCAGACTCAAGCCAGCGATAACCTTTTGTACCGGTGACAGCGTTGTACTTGCCTTCTTTCTCCCAGACAAGTAGACCACCACCTTTACCCGGCTTAATTGGACAAAATAATCCAACCTTTCCCACAAAGTGGTAATCGTGACCTTTAGCGATTCGCTCGTCAAAATCGTCCGTAGCCTTCTCGAAATCCGTATCAGACAGTAGACCTTTCCTGTATTTTGTCTCCAGCTTGTCCATCTCTTTCTCATATCCGGAAACATCAGGCAGCGACTCGTTCATGTCCAAATATAATGAAGTCTTCGTGGCTTTCGTTTCGCAGAGATCCTCAAAACCAATCTCTTCATTGCTGAAAAGTTTCTTGTAAATATAAGGAACCGCAAACTGCTTGCCAGTCGCGGTCCATTCTCCGGCGTGTTTGCCGTCCTTATACTTCGCAATATAAACTGCATCATTCACAAGACACATTCGGTCGTACGTAGCCTCATGTTCAAAGTTGTAGCCATACATCTTGCCGTAGTCAATTATAAACTGAATAATCTCTGGCGTGGCGTCTGGCACCTTCACACTATCAGTTTTACAATGTGCAACAATGAATCCACGTTTTTGTATTTCGTGTTTAAGATTGACCATAAACAGAGCGCCACGTTTAGCTACAATATTATCAACGTTTCTCTGATCTCTGAATGGGTTATCGAACTTAGCCGACGTCAACCCATATACAGAATTCACTGCGATCTTCAAAGCCTGAGCCAAATCTGCCGCAGCGCTTTCATCCGTTAAATATTTAGCCAATTTTCCGCCCAGCATTTTTCTGGCATGATCGAAGTCTTTGTGCTTGATAGCAATACGAGCCTGAAGAATTTCATTAAACCGAGCCGTGTATTCATTGCCAAAGAGATTTTCAGCAATTATAGATGACGGGTGCATTGATGCAATATCCAGCAAAGCAACATTTCCATACATACCGGGCTCTGCGTAAACATAACCACCTTCACCGACTTCTTCTCCACGATAAATAGACTTCCCAGCTTCAAATTCATATCCAGGAAAATGTGGTCTGCCATCGGAATCAAACAAACTATATTCATCGTACTTAGGGTCCCAATACAAATATCCATCCTCAACCCGCGTACCGAGAAATCTGTAATTGAATCGATCCTGTGGATGCTTGTTCTTTCCAAATATAATCTTAGTGGTGAGGCTGTTCGTGGTGTCATTAACAGTAGCACCCGCAACATCAGCCAAAACTTTCCTCGCTGTAAAATCCGCCTGTCTCGCATTAAATACCGCTTCCGTTGCAAGAACATCGTTATCACAATACCCCGCAACTTTCTCCCACATTTCTTCTGGCACAGGCTGATCCCAAGGCAAACCAAGCTCCTGATGATGAATGCCGAGTTCAATCTCCCATTTTTTGAGAGACTGCTTCTTGCTACAGAAATCATACACATCTGTATAAGACAGGTTGTAAGCCTCGCCAAAGAAGCAGTCCCGGCTCTCTCCCTTGATTATTTTCTGCGAGAGGTTGTAAACCTGCTCATTCGTATACCCCATCAGCCTGGCATACAAAATATGATTGTCATACCGTCTACAGTTAAACCCGACCAGACGATGCTTTATCAATTCCTCGATTTCTGCGGATGAAGGATTTATCATGCGAACCACGGCCTTTCCCTCGCCCTCCACCTTCCAATTTACGAGGAAAAGATTCGGAAAAACCTCTATATCATAAAATATAAGTCGCTCGTCCTCAGCACTTGTCTCAGAATGTTCCTCAGAGCTGAATTTCATCTTGTCGATCAGTTTAAGACAATAGTCCGCCTTATTACTGCTATTGGCCGCAAAATATATCAGAGATGGGCGCATGTCACTTACGTCATACTTAAGTTCACTGTTATAGGCGTCGTCCAATATTTTGCAAATAAAATCCATACTGGGTTTTGTCGCAGGATGTATCTCCTTATTGAGATTTCGCTCAATTAAATTTCTAAGCGATTTCTCACTCTTAATAGACCCAATGTTGACCATTTTCTTTTTATCTCCTTTCAGTGGTAAACCTGAGCTAATTGTGGCAATGTCTAATGCGTTACATTTGGTTAACATTCGACGTAACGAAGCATTGCCCTTAAACACTTTAACCTCTATATGCTTGCCGTACACCGATTTCAGCCGGTCAACATCACCCGAATAAATATAATGCAGATGAATACCGGCACCGCTCTTACTGAGTTCCGCATACGTAGCAGGCCATTTACACGCTTCTTCGAAATTCCTTGCAAAGTCTTTCTCACCATCCTCTCCAGGAATATCAAAATCAATGATTATGTGGTTTTCTGGGATTTTTACATAGTGAAGTTTAGAAGTGTCAAGTTCGGATAGAGTGGTTTTTACATTCACCCACCGCTTCATAGGCGTTCCTTCGTTGCTCGCATACTGGGCAGGGCAATCGCCACACAAGGTATCAAAGGCAGAGGGTACTTCTTCAAACTTGAGCCAGTGTTCAGAAACATTTTCGGAATTTTCCACCACGGGATTTTTTTCAAATTTATCCGTGAGAAAATGAATATAATAGTTCCTTACCCTGGTTCCGTCCTCTAATGTATGGCGCGGCAAGCATTCCTCGAAGTAGTTCTTCAGCTCTTCTTTAAACACACGCTGTGGAAATGGATACGCAACTCTTGCTTCTTCACAGTAAGTCTTGTACATCTCCCATGCAGCTTTCTGACTGACTCCATCGTCTTTCTTGAAGATATAATAGGAATCCTCGACAAAATTATAGAAGTCATTCGACGCACCCAGCATAGCAATCGGAATATAATTAGCGTATGCGTCTACATGCTCGTTGTACACATCAAGACAATGCTGTGCGATAGCGCCTAACTCAAAATCAATCTGCTTTACCGTCCGTCTGTACTCTCTTTCACTCAACTTATTGCCGGATGGAGAAACGTCAATCAGACGTCTTAGCAAGCCCGACTTACCATCCGTAATCTTTACCGGCTTGTTTGTACCAATGAAGAGAAAAGACTTGAACTTAGTAGAATACGCAGACTTGAACTTCTCATTTACAGTCATTGTCTCATGGGATACAAGGCTGTTTAGACGAGTGTTGTCCTCGATGCGAGACAGATCGCCGTCATGCTGAATCGCTACAAGTGGATTCGTCCTGAATGCCTCCAGCGCAAAGGCATTTGAAGCAGATCCAAGATCCTTGGCATTGAATACTTCGCAATACCCTTCAAAGAGCTTCTGAATAATGTTGAGAACTGTCGATTTGCCAGCCCCAACTGCACCATACAAGACAAGAAACTTTTGAATATGCTTCGAGTCCCCGCTGACAACAGCACCTATAGCCCACTCTATTTTCATCCGCTCTTCTTCAGAATATAATGCGGACATCAGCTTGTCATAAGCAGGAAACGGGCCAGCTGCAAGTGGATATGGTAACTTTTTACTGACATAATCCTCTTTCTTCGTTTCCATATTCGAAAATATAAGTTTCTCATCCAGCATCACAAACGAATCTCTCATATGTTTCTGACAATACTTATGCCAGCGGTCTATCATGCCATTTTCAGAATCCCACATATGCAGGACTCTGATGTCGAAGTTGTTGGATGGATGACTCTCCTTTGCGTAAGCATCCAGTTCGCGATCTATAATCTCTAACGCATCCTGTTCATTTGTGGACCATAGACCACGCTCTTCAACCCAAATAGCATAGAAGTCCCCGCCTCGAATCATCAGATCAGAGCTTTTCTTTATCACAAACTTAGGGTAGATTTCTATAACACCACGCTTTCCTGTACGTGTTGAAATCATTAAAAAATCCATTACATCGCTCGTCTCCTTTAATTCTCTTCATTGCTCGAATCCCGCAATTTCTGCCGTACCTTCTTAAGTTCCCGATCTGTCGTCATCGTATGAACGCTCAGCAAGAACATCAGAATAATCAGATTCCGGTTGATCTTCTTCTGGCGCCTAAGAACTTTTACTACGCTATTAAGCGCCTCTTCTGTATTTCCAAGATTCTTTAAAATATAACCTATTGTCTTATCCATAGTTTCTCCTTTCACAATACCGTATTGAGGTACCAACACATTTGACACCAAATTTCCACTTGCCTCAGATCATCCTTGCAGTCTTCGATGGTGAATAACCCGCCCTTGCCATCACGGTCATACTCGCGATCTAAGAATCTTGTAAGAATATAATTCGCCACATCCTCATCAAAATTCTCGTCGTTCATATAATCGAGACCCAGGCTGAGAATCATGTTCCAAAACCAGAACGCCGTACGATCCCCAATATCCGGGTCGTGCGTAATGTGCGTTTCACACCGATCAGCAAGGGCAATCATCATCTCTAACACGCTACAAGGATGGTCATCCAAACAAACATTAATCTCATCTGCGTTATAACTGTTTTCATATCCAAAACGATATCGGAGCTCCACTCCGTCCATAGCACGATTTTCGTCCATATCAGTCGCTATCAGATAATAAAAGTCCGTATCGTAAAGAAACTCCAATAGCGCATGATAAGATGATTCTTCAAAATGCTCTCTGTCTATGATAAAGTCACAGAGCCATTTGAAATATTTCTTTTTACTAACCACCTTGCTCATTCATACCTCCGTTTAATGCGGTCTCTTCTTCATCATGTCTGCATACGTCCCGAAATCTTTCAGAATTTCGTAATCGCAGCTCTTGGCGTCATTCCGAACAAAGACAGAATCGTCCTCATACTCTCCGAAATGAGTCAATGATTCGAAACCGACAATTTCTTCAATATCATCCACAACCTCATCGCATTCGTCGGCCAGAACTCCATCAGAGTAATATGTAAGGCTGATTGTCTCGTAGTTCTCAAATTCACCGAATTCTTCTGGCCGAATTACATAAGGTTTATCCACGTTTTTATTTTTCTCCTTTATATATCCTTTTGCATAACCGCTGTTGGCGATAACATCTTTATAGCTATTCATTTCTTCTTTGGCGGGTTTGACCGGCGTCTCCGATTCTTCGTCGTTCTCCAGGCGCTCTTTGTATTTTTCATTATACTGAGCCACAGTATCGTCAAGTTCATCGACCAACTCCCGAATCGTCTGCTCGTACTTTTTCTTCGCCACAAAATACCCAGCTAAAGTGCCCACTGCTGCACCAAGAATTATTGAAATATAATTAGATTTACTCATCTCTTCTTGCACCTTTCAAATTTATTACGGTATTATCATTATCTCCGGTAATCGTTATGACCGTTAATGCCAATCCTCCAAAAAGTAAAGAGGCACTTAACAAGATTCCTCCTGCGATATGCCTCTTTCTCTTTGAATCCAGAATATAATCTAAGCTGGCAATGACATTTTCAATAGCTTCAAAGCCTTCCATACCATCACCTCTTTCCGCCGGATAAAATAGCAAGACCTCCTACCAGACATACACCAGATAATGCGGCAAATCCATATGCTAAAATATTACCTAACATTTTTATCCCTCCTTTCAGGCATAACTTGAAAAATAATGATTCCCAATACGAAACATAGGCTCTCCATACTTGCCATAGTTACCGGCTGTGAAGAATATAACATCTTTATCGGTCCGGTTCTCAGCCTCCTCCCTTACCAGGAAACGGATATGATCTGTGACTTCACAACGGTCAATCCGCCCATTCCACATTGACGAGAACTGGTTTTTCTGGTATATCACCTCGTGTACCGTATTGGGAAAATGCTCTGAGTCGACTCGGTTAAGAATCGTATCAATAACATACCTCTTCCCAAGATCAGACTCACCCTCTGCTTCCGCCATCGTAACCAGGGCAATCAGATCAACTTCTTCATTAGTCAATCCACCCTGTGGTAGCTCCACCTTTCCCTGGATCACATCCGTCGGCTTATCTTCAGCCTTTGCGTCAACAGTACTTGCTCCGACTACAGCAAAAGCAAAAATCGCTACAATAGCTATCAGAGCAGACATTCCAACTTTAAAATCGTTATCCATAAGATCCTCCTAAGAATATAATAGACTACCCCTGACGTGATACAGCCAAGGATAGTCATATTGGTTTTGATATGAGTTTCCTGTCCCGATACTGTCGAGACCATCCCTTCACATCAGTTCCCAGATATTTCCGTCCACATTGAAATCCAGGAGGATTGTATGCTCTTTTCCCTTCTCATAATCCATGTAATAGATGTCGTTATTGCGATATAGGCCAAAGTCAATGTAATTGTCACCAACCGGATTCTTCTCATCGTATACCCAACCAACTATCTGTCCTTCTTTTGTTTCGGAGAATCCGAGGCATTTATATACCTCATTCAGGAACACTCTGCCTTTTGCCACAAGTAAATCATTTACATACCGCTCCTGCGCTTTGATGAACATGAGGTTGTATTCCGGAGTCGTCTCCCAATTTGGATTAATTTCTCCGGCGTCATTATACTGTTCAAAGAGTCGAGCATAACCGCTGACATCCTTGCTGGAAATCGTGTGAATATCTTTCTTGACTTTCTTTTTCTTACCGGTCTCTTCGTCAATCTCCTGCTCCTCAATCTTCTCCGCTTTGAGATTGTAACGCAGCTCACGATCTACGGTGTCTCCAAATCTCTCAACCACTCTTCCTCGATATTCTTTGAAAGCAGTGTCGATGGTAGTATAAGCCGCAGCCAGCGCAAGATTTCTCTTTCTGAGAATATGATTGGATGTCAACAGGCTCGTTACCCCCAGCACACAGAGGGCTACTGACGGAGCATACAGCTTCACAAATTTAACGCCGGTCTGAACATAAGTGGTTGTGAGGTCTTTCTTCGCATCTTCCTGAGAATATACCTCTGTTGTTTTTTCTTCTTCACATTTATGAATTTTCTCGACGGTATCCTTGTGCTCATCCAGAATTGTGTCAACTTTCAGAGTTGCTTTACAAGCCATAATTGTTCCAGCCGCCGTACAAACAACACCAGCCACAGTAAGAATCTCCGGGCTGTGTTTTTTCATCTTAAAGCTCGTCTTACCGAGAGCTTTTGTTATTGCGCTTAACATTTTCGTTTTCATTGAAATATAATCCTCCTTAATCGATAGGTTTCGCCTTAGGCATTTTAATCATGTACTCGTTGTTTCTGAGACGGACGATGCTCGCGCTGCGAATATCATCCCATCCATATTTATTGTCCGTATAGTTGTGCTCCAGACCAGCCAGGTCGTATAAATCAGCAACACTCACCACACCATATACGTCAATAGCCTCGTCCAAACCATCCAGCACCTCCACTGCATCTGCACGAGTCTCTAATATAACGTCATCATAGTCATAGCCAACTCTGCGTCTGCTTGAACGCTCTTCTCGTCTGTCCCGGCCATCGTAATACTTCTGATAAGAGACTCTTGAAGCGCCGGTCCTTTTCCTGGATGAGCCACTGTCCCCAACCCCAAGTAAAGCCTTAACTGTATCCAGCAAAATATCTTTTACCGCCGGTACAAATACATCCTCAAAAATATAAGACTTTACGCTCTCTGTATCCTCTGGCACGAAGACCTCTGCCAGCTTTCTCATCTCGCCTTTTTTCTTGGTCTTTGCCTTACCAGATATAGCCTTATTTATCTTTTTCTCCGGTAGTTTCTTTTCTTCTTTTGATTTATGTGAATTTGGTGCATAATTATCCATGCTTACCTCCTAGAAAATGGAAAAGAGAAAGCACCTTGTTACAGGTACTCTCTCTTTCCGGTAATAACTACTCGCCTTCTTCCTCTTCGACTTCCTCATAGTCAGCGTCTTCATAGAACTCCTCATCGTAGTCGTCCTCGGTGTAGCTGGCCTTGAAATTCTTCCAAGCTGCTCTCCGCCGTTTCACTTTCTTGATCTTCGGCGCAATGATATACTTGGCTGCCAAAATGCCGCCAGTAATAACTGCTCCGCCAATCGCCACGTTTCTCAGCGTATTGCCTCCAGAAGTCTCCTCAACCTCTTCTACCTCGTTAACATCGTTGATTTCCATGATTTCGTTTTCCATGATTTTTCTCCTTTCAAGATATAATTAAAGTTGTATTACTTTCATTAAAGCACTTGTAAATTTCGCGACCTCAGTAGAGATTTCGGAAGTCGTATCGCGGTTCACAGGTGAAATCTAATACAAGACTCGGTGTCCCATCCTCGGTAAGCTGACTGCTAAAGTCAATCTCGATCAAACCTGTATCAATATTCCATCCAAGGTCTTCTCCGGTCTTAACCGATGGCACCCCAAGCTCGTAGTAGAACTCATTGACTGAAATATAATTCTCAACAAGCAACCGTCGATTCAGCTCGTTGACGGACTTCTTAATCTTGTCAATATCAGACTTAAAATATCGTCCGAACACGGCGTCATAGCACAAAGTATCGCCTTTATTAGTCAGGATAACCGTATTATTCGATACAGGATTCTTCTCAATTTTATCCTTGGCGATAGCATCCTTGACTGCTTTTTCTTTCTTTTCACCAATCGTCTCAACTGCTTTTTCCTTGTACTCTCTCAAAGCCGATTCGGATAAAGTGTAAGCCGTAGCGAGTGCCGCATTTCTTCTGTGGTGTACTTTACTGGCTCCAATAATGCATACGGCTCCGCCGACACCTGTTATTGCTGCCGGAATATAAGGTTTCCAGGCTACTTTGACAGTCTCGGCTACACCAAGCTTGTCCTCCGGCTCGTCCTTAGCTTCTTCAATAAGCTGTAAAGCCTTTGGAGTGGCTTTAACGGACAATATAACAGCCCAGGTCATCCCACCAATTCCTATAGCTGTGAGAATCTCCGGACTATGCTTTCTTGCACCAGACTTGATTGATTTCACAAAGCCCGGCAGAGTGAATTTACTCATTTTCATCCTCCTTTCAAAAATATAAAGAGAAAGAGCCCTTGTTAGGACTCCTCCTCATCTCGCTCAGCAAGCTGCCTTGAAACTTCCTCTTCCACTGCTGCTTCCATCTGCTTACTCTCCACTAAGTTTTGTGCTAACATAAGCCCTCCACTCAGTAGCATCAAGCCGATTCCCGACAGTGTAAATATGTTTTTTCATTTCATAAGCTACCTCCTTTCACAATAGCAGTTGTATTTTTTGCGTAATCATTCCTATTCCCATTCTCTTAAATAATCGTCATCCGGAGCGAAGACAAAATCAATCACATAAATATCTCTACCACCATCGTCCTGTGTAATTTTGCGATGCTCAAAGTCAATCCAACTATATCCATATGTCATAGACCAGCCAACTTCTACACCATAGTCAGTAGGCGGTAACCCTATGAACTGATAAAACTCATTCAATGGAGAATACCCTCGCATAACAAAATTTCTGTTCAGATGATACTCAGCATCCATAATCTCCCGCTCATAGGCTTCAAATGTTTCTCCGGAATATTCGTCATACCAAAGAAGTTTCTGATCTGGTGTGTCTACTCCTATTTGGTGATAATCGCAACACCCTCGGACTGCCATAGCTTCGATAACTTCCTGATCGGCCTCCTCACCATGTAAGTCAACCAGAGTCTTGCGGTATTGTCTGAACGTCTTATCCAGCATAGCGTAAGCGCTTATCAGAGAGGCCTGCTGTCTCTTATTGAGAGCGTTTGCGCCGAGGATACAGGCGATCGTAGCGACTCCAAATGATATCGGCAAAATATAACACGGAGCTGCGGTCAGGATTTTCTCTTTCTCGCTCATATCATCGTCAATTAATTCCAAAGCTTTGACTGTAGCTCTGGCTGACGTTACCACTGTCACAACTACCCCTGCTACCGCTATGACAGAGAGTATGGTTGGTGAGTGACGTTTTAAAAATGGTTTCATCGCGTTCTCCTTTCTCTTGACATGGTTAATGTTGGTAAATATAATAATATTGCTCTAAATCGGGGCGGAAAGGGGTGAATATATGAGTCGTAAACTTGATTCTGAGATTGCCGGAGTCTTAATAGCTGTCTCTATTTTTATCGGAAAAGAAATACTCGCAGAATTAAAAAAACGGCAAAATCAATGTTTTTATTGCTGATAGTAAATTAACTGTCAAGCGTATTGATCCGAAATTACCGATAGAATTCTCGTTTAATTTTGGATCACTTTGTGCACTGCCTAATGAGGCATAGCGGCACAAACCCCTACAAAAATAGCCTGTCATCCCCCCGATGGGCTATTTTTTCATTTCCGCCCCATAAAAAGAAAAGAGCCCTTGTTATAGGCTCTTCTCCTTTCTTTTAAATTTGTCAGTGACAGTGTCTTTAAAGTACTTACACTTTGTTACAATTGTATATATGTCCACCGGAGTCGATACCACTACCGCACCTGCCACAATCGCAGGAACAATAACCTGTCCAATCCAAAGCCTCACTTCTCTACTTGCTTCAATTTGTTTGTATGTCATTTTGTTCACTCTCCTTTCATTATAGAGGCTGTAAATTTTGCGAAGAAAAAAAGAAAAGAGCCCTTGTTAGGACTCCTCCTTCTTGCTCATTGCAATTGTGAACAACCGATCCATCTTATTGTTCAGCTCTGTCAACGTGTTTGCTTCTGCCGTCATAACTACTTTAAGGTTGTCAATCGCTCTCAAGACATAAATATATCCGTCAATGTCTTCGGACGTTAAATCGTCGTTCGTCAACATTTCCTTGATTGCCAATGCCTTAAGCGGCTTGATCTCCTCAAATAAATCATTAATAGCTTTCTCCATAGTTAACATAGTTTTTCTCCTTTCGCTTTATGGGTTTTATTGTTCATATAAGGGCTTGTATATTTCGCGGAGAAAAAAGAAAGACCCATTGCTGGGTCAGTCTATAAGAATTTTCAGGACTACAATAACGCACAATATATAAAAAATCATTTTTAGCACATTCCTTGTACCTCCTTTCATTATAGGAGATGCAAATTTTGCGCGAAAAAAGGAAAAGCCCATGTGGGCTTATTTCCTCTTCTTTCTCTTTTTCATGATGTGCCTAATAACACATACGATTATTACAATACACACAATCACATCCCCAAATATCAATATAAATACTGCTCCTCCCAGCGCTACTGCAAGAAACACAATCCCTATCAATATAGCGATAATTGTGAATAATATAGCTAATATAAACATGCTATATGCACCTCCTTTCGTTATAGGAGATGTAAATTTCGCGGAGAAAAAGAAAGAGCCCTTGTAGGACTCAATCCTTTTGAATACATTTTTGTTGCTACTACTTTTCCCAGGTATTTACCAGTTCGTAACCATTATCAACCAAGCCTTTTAAATCCTAGCCATATTATAGTAATGATTACCTGCTTCGTCAACTGATTCATACTCATACCATTCGCCATCATCACTGATTTCTACATCAGACGTTAATGTCGAATCCATATAGTTTTCACAGTACGTACGAACAAGATATTCATCACTGTTATACTCATAAGTTTTCATTCCCGCAAAAAAGCTTGCCGCAATAATCGCCACTGTCACAATAACCATAATCATTTTCTTCATAGTATTTTCTCCTTTATAAAAATGTTTATTCTTTTCATTATAGG
>JAJBTR010000149.1:0-5707 GCA_020860745.1 Lachnospiraceae bacterium
TAGATCGCTTAATTTTTCATATTACATTTTCCATTCCTTTTTCATGCTGTTAACAATAGTAATCTGCATATTCAACACATTATCACTTCTCGTCATGATCAGTTTCACCTCCATCTCAAAATACATATACAATAGGTGTACTATATGCGCCCATACTCATATTATACGTGAAATAAATGCATTTTCAAGAATTGTTTTCGTTACTTTTCTTGATCATACTTATGAATTATATTTTTCTTATTGACAATACTTTCGATGTGTGCTACTTTTGTCTGGCATGAGGGAGTAGTTGGCGCCGCACAGGCGTTGCAAGTCAACATACTGGTTCCTTTCGGGGCCTGGCTTGTATCAAATAACGAGACTCGTGTATGACATTTGCTGTCATACATGGGCTCTTTTATATATATCCTTTGTAGACAGCAGACACAGCTGTCTTTTTTTATACAACGTACAAAAGGAGAAATCGCCATGCTACTCTTTCTTCAGATTCTGGGAACCATGTTCATCGCGGAGATGGGCGACAAAACACAGCTTCTCATGATAGCCATGACCTCCCGCTACAAGCTCCGGGACATCATCACCGGCGCCGGTCTTTCTATTTTAGCCTTAAACGCCATCGCCGTGGGCGCAGGAGCCGCCATCAGCCACTTTGTCTCTGACTGGCTGATCAAAATCGCCGCCGCCATCGCATTTTTCTATTTCGCCTGGACAAGCTTTAAAAGTGAGGACGATGAGGAAGAAGATGACGGGAAAGCCAGAAAAGGTCATCCCATGTGGATTATTTTCGGCACTTTCTTTATCGCCGAACTGGGCGACAAAACACAGCTTACCGCCATCACGTTTGCAGCAAATGAGGGACTTCAGCGCGCGATGCTCGTCTGGATTGCCTGTTCCATCGGTCTGTTTGCCGCTGATGTTGTCGGTATGATGGTCGGCTACCTTTTAAAGAGCAAGACACCGGACGGTTTCCTAAACAAGCTGGCATTTGTGATTTTCGCCATCTTCGGATTTACTACCATGGCGGAGGGCATCGGGCTGTTGCACGGGGACGGCATGCTGCGCTGGGTTGTCGCCTGTATCGCGGCCGCTGTGTTTGCTGTGGTCTGTCTGATCACCTGGCAGCATGTCAGAAAACTAAAAAAAGAGGAAGAGTCATTATGAACAACATAATAAACATCAACGAAATTATTGATCTGGTTCACCAGACCAAACCTGTCATCATAAACGAAACCGCCCGGCAAAATATCACTGTCAAAGGGCCCGCCGATTTTGTCACCCGGGTGGATACCGAAGTGCAGTACTTTCTCCGTGACGCACTTGCTGAAGCATATCCCAAAGTACAATTTATGGGAGAAGAAGATCATCTTCACCAGATCGATCCAGATCGCCCGGCCTGGATTCTGGATCCCATCGACGGTACAACAAACCTGATCTACGATTATCAGCACAGTGCGGTCTCTCTCGGTTATTATGACAACGGGCAAATTGTGGCAGCCGTCATTTACAATCCATTCAGCGAAGAAACTTTCACCGCCGTTCGCGGCGAAGGCGCTTTCCTCAACAACATTCCTATCCGCGCAAGCCAAAAGGCTGCCCTCTCCGACAGCCTGGTTTCCATCGGCACCTCACCCTACGAGAAAGAACTGGCGCCGGTTAATTTTAAAATATTTCAGGATGTCTTTACCCACGCTCTTGATATCCGCCGCAGCGGCTCCGCAGCACTGGATCTGGCCTATGTCGCCTGCGGCCGGATAGACGGATACTTTGAGCGCAACTTAAAGCCCTGGGATTTCGCCGCCGGTACACTGTTAGTGGAAGAAGCAGGAGGCTGTGCCGCCACGTTCCGTTCTGACAGAATTGATTTCCTGAGGAATCAGGATATACTGGCGACGAATGGGAAGATACAGGAGGAACTGCGGGGTAGGATTCTGGCACACCTTGACGCATAACTGCCGCTATAACTATATTATCGACATTTCAGGTATGGCTGCCATTATGCACCCGGGTTGCCGTCAGAGATTCCGATACCTATGTAAAAACACTGCGCAAAAAACTTTCCCGACAGACTCAACCCTTTTATTCATACAGCAGCGTATTCACAAAAAACGGAATCTGCTTTTCCCAGCTTGCCTCGCAGTGCTCTCCGCCGGGCACTATGCGATAGTTCAGCAGAACTCCCTTTTCCATCAGCAGGGTGAGAATCCGTCCAATAGACTGCCGCGTCTTTCCGGAGGTTCCCAGTTCCAGGGAACCATAATCCATGTAGAGCACCGAATCCGGTCGCGGATTCGCATCCTGTATCATTTTCTTTGCCTTTGCGGGGGCAAGCCCCAGAGCCGGGGAGAGTGCCGCCGCCCGGGAAAAAGTATCATTATAGTATAGCAACGCATACAGGCTCATCAGCCCGCCCATGGAACTTCCGGCAATGAAGGTGCACTCCCGATCCGGGATGGTGGGAAAATGTTCATCAATGTACGGCTTAAACTCCTGTGTCAGCCAGTCCATGGTCTCTTTTCCTTCCCCATGTATTCTCCCGACACTCGGCTCATTAAAATCATAGGGCGAATACTCCCGCAGCCGTCCGTGATCCGGGCTGTGATCGCACTCCACCGCCGCAATGATCAGCGGCGTCTGCGAAGCATCCATATATTCCTTCATCCCCCAGGATTTCCCATATGTGGCATCCTCATCAAAAAAAGACATTGTGCCCGTCGAACATATATAATACCGGAAAACGCGCCTCGTCATCCTGCAGGCAGACATCCGGAAGGTAAATATAAGCATTGCGAGTGCCGGAGCCCGCAGACCCCGGCATTGTGATATTCCATTTATCTATCATAATGAATTCATCCTTTCATCAACTTTTCTCAATTATAACAAGCGATATCACCAATTTCAATCTTTATCTTCCTCATAAACGATCTGGGAAAAAACGGGCGGCCTTACCCACATGTATAGCCTCGTATGCGATTTCTGCTCGTCAGACCAGAGGTTTGCCCGTTGTTTAGTATGTTCCCAACATCCAGCTTCTTTCAGATTCCACCTTTCAATAGACACCCTTGCTTTCGGCTATATCCTTCCCACTACTGGGCGGATTCCAAACTTTCACCGGTTAGAAACATGCGCACCAGTATAAGAGGGAGTTCCCGATTATCCGAATCAGGAACTCCCTTTTTAACTATCATGCAAAATCTCAATTTACTTTCCTTATAAATATCTATACATTACGGAGCTTTCGAATTTCTTCCGTCATTTTCGGAACCACCTCAAAGAGATCTCCCACAATTCCATAATCTGCCACAGAAAAAATATTTGCCTCCGGATCTTTATTAATTGCGACAATGCAGTCAGAACCCGACATACCTGCGACATGCTGAATTGCTCCGGAAATACCGCAGGCAATATACAACTTCGGTCCTACCGTTTTACCGGTCTGCCCAACCTGATGACTGTGGGAAATCCACCCACTGTCTACAGCCGCGCGGGAAGCGCCAACTGTTGCCCCAAGTACATGCGCAAGCTCTTCCAAAGGCTTAAATCCGTCAGGTCCACCGACGCCGCGCCCACCGGAAACTATGATTTCCGCACCTTCCAGATCGACAATCTCTGCTGCCGCCGCTCGAATAACTTCCAGTATCTCAGTTCGGATCTGAGAGGAAGATACATGGAAATCTACCCGTATGAGATCCGCATGGGGTTCTGTCTCCTCACCCTTCTTAAACACACCGGGGCGTATTGTTCCCATCTGAGGACGATGGTCAGGGCAAAGAATGGTGGCCATCAGATTTCCGCCAAAAGCCGGCCGTGTCCAGGCAATATTACCGCTTTCCTCATCAATCCCAAGACTTGTACAATCCGCCGTAAGACCTGTCTTCAGCCTGCAGGCAACATGCGGTCCCAAATCCCGTCCGTTCGGTGTTGCGCCAAACAACATGGTTGTCGGCCCAAACTTTTCGATCGCATACACAACCGCATTTGTGTACGCATCTGTAGTATAGTTCTTATATTCGGAGCCCTCAATAACATAGATTTTATCTGCACCATGAGCATTCGCATCGTCAATCGCGGACTGTACCTGTTCTCCGATCACCAGAGCACACAATGCCCCGCCCTGTTCATCTGCCAGCCTGCGCCCCGGAGACAATAGTTCAATGCCCACATTCTTTGCGGAACCGTCTTCCTTTGTCTCTATAAAAACCCATAAATCCTTGTTTTTTACATCCATGGTTTTATCCTCCCTTAAATGATTTTTGCTTCACTGAGAAGCGATACCAGCTTTAATGCACTTTCCTCATTTGATTCCTCTTGCAGGATAACTCCACCCTTTTTCTGTTCGGGAACAAAAGTTGTTTTTACCCGTGTAGGAGATCCTTTTAAACCAATGGCTGTTCGATTGATCCCGGGGAATTCATCTACAGTCAGGTGAGGAATCTCCGCTTTTCTCGCTTTCATTTTACTTTTTATTGTAGGAAAACGAGGATCAAAGGATGGTTTGGTGAATGTGATAACGCAGGGATACTGGATTCCTATAACCTGCTTGCCATCGTCAAATTCTCGTATTACTTCCAGCCTTCCGGGCGCAGCCTCTGCCTCCAGTGCAAAAGTAACCTGCGGCAGATTAAGATGCTCAGCCAATTCACAGCCTACCTGAGCAGTATCTCCATCAATGGCCTGTTTTCCACAGAAAATCATATCAAATTTTCCTTCCAGTTCCTCCATCTTCTTAACGGCACAGGAAAGAATATAGCTGGTCGCCAGGGTATCCGATCCGCCGAAAGCGCGGTCTGTGACAAGATAGCCTTTATCCGCTCCCATCGCAAGACACTCTCTGATGACCTCTTCAGCCTGATTAGGTCCCATGCTGACTATCACAATTTTGGTGTCGGGAGCTTTGTCTTTGATTCTTGCTGCTGCTTCCATAGCATATCCGTCAAAAGGATTCAGAATACTTGGAACCCCGCTGCGAATCAATGTATTTGTAACCGGATCAATCTTAATAATCGTTGTGTCCGGCACCTGCTTTACACACACTAAAATGTTCATATCACTGCCTCCTATGTGTTTATTGATAAATAAAATTTTTCGTCATACTTTTGTTTATAAACGCGGTTGCTCCTATCTTTTTGTCTTCTGTTCCGATGCAGATTCCAAATGCCTGTGATTCGGCCGCAAGTCCCGTATCGATATCTGTCCTTAAATCAAGATTCACTGCTCTTTTTGTCTCCTGAACCGCAATCTGCGCATTAAGGCAAATTTCCCTTGCCAGTTCTAACGCGGCAGGCATCAGTTCCTCCGGCTCTGTAACCCGGCTGACCAGGCCAATTCTTTCCGCTTCCTTTGCAGAAATTGTTCTCCCTGTATAGAGCAGCTCCTTTGCCATTGATACTCCAACTAAACGCTGTATGCGCTGTGTGCCTCCTGCTCCGGCAATGACCCCAAGCCCCACTTCAGGTTGTCCAAACTTTGCTTTTGAGGAAGCAATTCTGATATCGCAGGACATGGCCAGTTCATTTCCGCCTCCCAGAGCGTAACCATTGACCGCAGCGATGACAGGAATTCTAAAGCTTTCCAGACGACTGTTTGTTTTCTGGATCCTCCCGCTCCACTCAACCGCCTCAACAGATGTCAGACTATTCCACTCTTTAATATCGGCTCCTGCGATAAACGATTTTTTTGTTCCGGTGAGAATAAGCACATAAATACTCGG
>JAJBTR010000149.1:5717-17376 GCA_020860745.1 Lachnospiraceae bacterium
CAATATCAAGATTTTCATTGATTTCATTTATGAATTCCGTATTGAGTGCATTTAATGCGCTTTCCCTTTGCAACGTCATAATCGCTATATGCTCTTCATAAGTCAATTCCACATGTACATTTTCCATCTCTGCCTCCTCAGACGGTCATACCCGTTTTTTCTTTTTTATATTACCAAAATGCTTTCAGAATCAATATCTTAACTCGGAAAATCATTCTTGTGTATCCAGACAGTCTTTCCTGCAGTTATCCCTGAAATATCTGTGCACTGTGCTGTGCATCCGCAAATGACATATAGGATGTCGCAGGGCTGATCCGCCTCGGCATATCTGAGATTTTTATGTTTCCGTTTCAATTTTTGATAAACATCCGCCCTGTCATAACGGCTGTTACATCCTCCGCAAAATTTAACTGCATAATTCATGTTTCAGAAAATCCCTCATGATTTAAAATAAAACGGGCCATATCCAGCAATTCCGGACTCGTATACTCTTCTATCTCGACTTGTTTGATTGAAGGTATTTCGTCAGAAACAATCTCAAGAATCATCTGTCTCGTGGAATACTTTGCGGAAGGACAACCGGAACACTGTCCATACAAACGAACTTTCAGAATATTGTCACAAATATCCAGAACAACAATATCTCCGCCGTGTCGAAGTATATATGGACGTATTTTCTGTTGTACAATATCAATCACCTTTTCATACATGTCAGCCGTTGTCCTCCCGCTCATATCAATCTCATCTGCTCCTTAAGAGATTAATTATACTGATAGAACCCTCTTCCTGCTTTTTTCCCCAGCCACCCCGCTTTCACATACTGGCGCAGCAGTGGGCATGGGCGGTATTTGCAATCAGCGTATCCCTCATACAGCGTCTCCATAATGGCAAGAACCGTATCCAGTCCGATAAAATCCGCCAGTTGCAACGGTCCCATGGGATGGTTCATACCCAGTTTCATCACGGTATCAATATCTTCGACAGAAGCCACACCCTCATAGAGGCAGTAAATTGCCTCATTAATCATAATCTGCAACACACGATTAGAGATAAATCCCGGAACATCCCGCACCTCAACGGGTGTTTTTTTTCAGGTTTACTGACTCCTCTTTCACGATTGCATATGTCTCGTCTGAAGTGGCAATTCCCCGGATAATTTCCACCAGCTTCATAACCGGAACCGGATTCATAAAGTGCATTCCAATGACCTGCTCCGGCCGTTTCGTCACGGCAGCAATCTCCGTAATCGGAAGGGAGGATGTATTGGAAGCCAGAATACAGGATGGCTTGCAAACCGCATCCAGTTTTGAAAATACACTTTCTTTGACTTTCATATTCTCAACAATAGCTTCCACCACAAGATCACAGTCAGCGGCATCCTCCAGCTGGTCGGAGGGAAGCAGGTTTTCCAGAGCCTTCTTTTTCTGTTCTTCTGAGATTTTTCCTTTGCTTACATCTTTTGTCAGTAATTTTTCAATAAATTCAATTCTGGAATTTACAATATCCAGATTTACATCGTTCAGATATGTCCTGTGCCCGGCCTGCGCCATAATCTGGGCGATTCCTCCCCCCATCTGACCCGCACCGATCACCATCACTGTATTTATTGCCATGATATTTCTTCCTCCTTACTCCACTTCAATCCAGACCGCATCGCCCTGCGCCATACCGGAGCAAATGGCGCATACGCCGCTCTTTTTGCCGCTTCGTTTCAGTTCATAGATCATAGTCATCAGGATACGTGCGCCAGTGGCTCCAATCGGATGTCCCACCGCAACGGCACCGCCGTTTACATTTACTTTTTCATCCATAGTCTCTTTATCCATTCCAAGAATCCCAAGACAGCTTACTAACGGCACCGCAGCAAAAGCCTCATTAATCTCAATCACATCAAAATCCTCAATAGAAAGATTATTTTTATCCATGATCTTTTTAATAGAAAGCCCTGGAACAGTCGTAATATATTTGGATTCTCGCGATACCTGTGCATAATCTCTGATTGTTGCGAGAACAGGGGCTTGTAACATTTCCGCTTTTTCACGGCTCATGATAACTATGGCCGACGCGCCGTCATTGGTCCCGGGTGCATTGCCTGTGGTAATCGTCCCGTCCGTGGTAAATAAAACGGGAAGCTTCGAGAGGCCTTCCATAGTTGTTTCCGGGCGGGGCGCCTCGTCCTTTTCGATCACAGTTACCTGTCCCTTTCTTCCTTTTATCTCAACGGGAAAACGCTCCTCATCAAACGCGCCTTTCGCTTCTCCCTGAGCCCAGCGTTTCTGACTACGGTAAGCCCATTCATCCTGCAGTTCTCTGGAAATATGATATTCATCTTTTGCCACACCGCCTCCGATCACAGCCATATGTACATCGTTTTCCGGGCACCAAAGGCCGTCATATACCATGGCATCCTTCGCTGTGGCATCAAACATCCTATGCCCCCAGCGCATATCATTCAGTAAAAACGGCGCGTTCGACATACTCTCCATGCCGCCTGCCACAATAATATCTGCATCGCCTGCTTTGATAATCTGCGCTCCCAGAGTCACTGCTTTTAACGCAGAACCGCAAACCTTATTAATGGTCACAACGGGAACCGAGTGTGGAATTCCTCCTTTCACGGAAGCCTGCCGCCCCGGCACCTGTCCCTGTCCCGCAGCCAACACGGTTCCATACACAACCTCATCCACCTGTTCCCCGCTGACTCCGGCACGTTTTAACGCTTCTCTGATTGCCATGCCGCCCAGGTCGCTGGCTTTTAATGTTTTTAATCCGCCGCCAAACTTTCCAAACGGTGTTCTCGCAGCGCTCACAATTACAACTTCTTTCACGATTCTCTCCTCC
Source organism: Lachnospiraceae bacterium (assembly GCA_020860745.1). GTDB lineage: Bacteria > Bacillota > Clostridia > Lachnospirales > Lachnospiraceae > Eubacterium_I. Next base: position 8,559 of record JAJBTR010000149.1, read on the forward strand.
TCAGTTTACTTATCCAGAAAAAAAGGATCCCGTTTCTCGATAAACGCTCCCATTCCTTCCTTTTTATCATAGGTTCCGGAGATCAGACCGAACAGAGCCGCTTCATATTGGGCAGCGCTGCGCAAATCTGTTTCCGAACCATAATCCACAGCCCGCTTGATAAAATCCAGTACATTCGCACTTTTATTCGTGAGCATGGCGGAAAAAGCATCCACCGTTTCCATTAATTTCTCCTGCGGAACAACCTCGCTGACCAGATTAATTCTATACGCTTCCTGCGCATCAATGAACATGCCGGTCATGAGTATTTTTTTTGCATGCGTTGTCCCGACAATCCTGGGAAGGCGAATATTCCCGCCGAACCCGCAACACACACCCAGTTTTGATTCCGGCGCACCAAATTTCGCGTTATCAGAGCAGATGCGAAAATCGCAGGCCAGCGCAAATTCAAACCCGCCGCCCAGACAATATCCATTGACCGCCGCAATCACCGGCTTAGGACTGGCTTCGATTGTTGCGCAGAGCTTATGTCCGGTCAGACTCCACCGATAGGAAGTAAGAGCATCCATTGCATACTCTTCCGCGATATCGCCACCGGAAATAAATGATTTTGTTCCCGCACCGGTCAGAATGATAACCCTTACGGCAGGATGAGCTATCAATTCTTCCAACGCCTCCTGCAACAGGAAAAATGTATTCCAGTCAATCGCGTTCAGCACCTCCGGACGATTGATTGTTATATACCCTTTTTTATCATGGATATCTACCAATACCGGCTCCTGCTTGATCTCACTCATCTTTTACCCCCGCAATTCTTTTTGCCAAAGCCTTTTTCTGTTCAAAGTTCCCCTGCCTTGTAATCATAATCTTCTGTGCCTGAGGAGAACCCGCCCCGTGCATGGACTCTGTTCTGTAGCCCACCGCGGCAGTTCCAAGCGCAAGATTTTCGCAAAGCCGAAGTGCTCTCAAACGGTTCTCAGCGTCAACATTATGGCCGACCATATATTTTTTAACGTATTCGCCTACAATATCGCTCCTCAAATCCGCTTCCGAAGGTGCCGTTACCATAATGCCACCGGCAATATCTTCCATCAGACGAACAATCTCATACGGATTTCTCGTGACATTCAATTTGCAAACATTTGCCAGAAGAAGATCTACCATATAATTTCCTGCTTTTGTCTCCCAGCCTTCCGCGGAAGACGCGATGCCTGCGCAATAGAGCAACTCGTTCAACTGGGTCATTTCCACCAGTTTGTCCTTGATATGGCTGGCATTTGCCGTGCCGTTGTAATCTGCGATCAGAGCAGCCGCTCCGATTGCCACATCGCCGACGCCGGATTTACAGCCTCCGTAACTGTTCCTGTGATATCCGGCAAAGCGCTCTACCAGCATGCCCGCGAAATCCACTTCACCGTTAAGGTAGATATTTTCATTAGGAACAAACACGTGATCAAACACTGTCAACGCTTCGATTCCTCCGTATACCGCATTTCCAAGGTCAATATCAGCGCCGTCTTCCATCTTTCTCGTATCACAGGACTGACGCCCCACAATCATGGTAATCCCGGGAGCATCCAGAGGAACACTAAACGCGATCGCGTAATCCTCCTGTCCCGGACGCATGGCCTGTGTGGGAAGAACCACAACATCATGTGCGTTTGTGATACCCGTCAGGTGAGCTTTCGCACCGTTAACGACCACCCCGTCAGGACGTCTCTCCACAACATGCAGATACAAATCCTTATCCTGATCTTCACCGCCAATTTTTGCACTTCGATCTCCCTTTGGATCTGTCAGAGCGCCCGCTACTATCAGGTCTTCTTCCTGGCATTTGATAATATACCGTTTAAACCGATCAAAATAATCCGTGCCGTATTTTTCATCAATTTCAAAAGTAGTGGAATAAAACGCATTGGCCATATCCATGATGACACATCGTTGAAAGCAGGCTCCTGTGCGCTGTCCCATCAGCCTCTGAAGCTTCACTTTTTTATTGAGGTCATCTTTGTTTTTATGTATATTGTTAAAACGGTTTATCTTATGTCCGGTAAACTGACTTGTCGCCGTCATCAAATCTTCATATTCCGGCATAAAAGCCATGTCATACGTTTCTTCCAGGCATTTTCTGGAAGGAATCAGAAGCGGATGATTGATCGGATCCTCAATCTTTTTCCCCTGAAAGTATATATTTCTATCCATTCTGCGCAGAGATTCCACATACTGCGCACTTGTCATCAGTGCCATAGCTACCTCCTTATTTTAATTTAAGAGAACGAGCAATCACCAGCTTCTGTATCGCGTTTACGCCCTCGTAAATCTGAGTTATTTTCGCATCACGCATCATACGTTCCACCGGATACTCGCGGCTGTAACCATAACCGCCATGGTATTGAACGCAATCTGTGGTTACCTGCATTGCCAAATCCGAGTTATAAAGTTTACCCATCGCCGCCTCTGTACTGAACGGTTTTCCCTCTGATTTCAGCATAGCCGCTCTCCACAACAACAGACGTCCCGCGTCAACCTTCGTCTGCAGATCAGCGAGGCCGAACTGTACATCCTGGAACTGGCTCAGACGTTTCCCAAACTGAACTCTCTCCGTCACATATTTATAGGTTTCATCCAGTGCGCCCTGTGCAATGCCAAGTGCCTGAGTTCCCATACAAATTCTTCCGGTATCCAGAGAAGCGAGGGCAACCTTCATCCCATTTCCCAATCCTCCTAAGATCGCGCTTTCCGGCACCTCGCAGTTGTCAAACACAATCTCCGCAGTCAGGGAACCCCGGATGCCCATTTTTTTAATATGATTGCCAACAGAAAATCCCGGTGTTTCCTTATCGACAATAAAAGCGGTGAACTCTTTTCTGCCTCTCTCATCTTTACCTGTCACAGCGATCACGATATGAAAATCATTGGCGGGAGCACTGGAGATAAACATCTTTGCTCCGTTTAATACGTAATGGTCTCCAACTTTTTCCGCTCTTGTCTTCATCCCGGACGCATCTGACCCCGCATCCGGCTCCGTCATGGCAAATCCCATCAGATGCCCCTCAATCATCAGCGGCATATATTTTTCCTTCTGCTCCGGAGTACCAAACTGATTAATGCATGTCATGCTGACACAGTGCGTCGCGATAATACTGGCCGTGGAGGCACATGCCTTTGCAATCTCTTCCACACAGAGCACGAAAGAAAGGAAATCCATATCCGCCCCGCCGTATTCTTCCGGAAAAGAACAGCCAAGAATGCCTGCATCAGCAAGAACTTTGATGTTTTCTGCCGGAAATTTTTCTTCCTCATCGACTTCGGCAGCCATCGGCCGAATTGTTTTTTCCACAATATCTTTTGCCAGTTCCTGAATCATAACCTGGTCTTCTGTTAATCCAAACATTTCTCATCCTCCTCTCGTTCCTATTGATAATACTCAGGTGCATGTTTAAATGACTGCCATGATTCCGGATCGTGGCCGGTCACAATTTTTACACCGGTCTTTTCCAACAGACGGAACGTTTTTAAATTCTGAAGATAGGACTGACAATCGACAACCAGTCCCGGAAGCACACCCGACGAAATGTTTTCTTCAACATAGCAGGCATCCGCCGCTAACAGGAAGCTTCCGTCATTGTCAGTACGCACCAGCAGGGACTGATGCCCCACTGAATGACCCGGCGTAAAGTAAATGACAATTTTTCCGTCACCAAACAAATCAAATTTGTTGTCATTCCAACCGTCCAGGAAATACCAGTCCACATTATTCATCTCCAGAGCATCCATACCATCCATATTAAAATTGGTAACCGGCGCCGGCGCCTCATCATTATAATAAGCCTGTGTCATAAAATAGTCCGGACGGCGCACATAATCGTATTCCGACTTCTGAACGATCACTGTGGCATTGGGAAACTCCGCGATTGCGCCCGCGTGGTCATGGTGGAGATGCGAAACGATGATAAAATCGATATCCTCCGCTTTCAGACCAACTTTTTCAATCGCTTTCGGCGCCCACTCTTCTTCACTGAAAACCGGCTTTACACCATCAATCAACCGCTTCAGCAAGTGCCCCTCCTGATCGTCTTTATGATTTCCCGTGTCAAATAAAATATTTTTTCCTTTATGCTGAATCAGGAAGAACGGAACCGGCACATTAAAAGGAGTCTTTCCTCCGCCGTTTACAAACAGTCCTTTTGTGCTCTCTAAAATTCCACTGCTAAAAAAATATAATTTCACGACTTCTCCTCCTCATAAATTAGATATAGTATCCGGTGCGGAATCCATTTTGCACAGCTGCCAACGCGTCTTTTAACTCTGCAGCGTCTCCTACAACCTCCACCTTTTCTATTCCCTCAATTCCATCTTTAAAAGGGTTTACAATACGGTTTCCAACGCCAATAATGACGTCTGTAACATCCTCAATGGTATATGTTTTATCATCTTTTACATATGTAACAGAATGATCTGTAATTTCCGTCACCATTGCTTCAGTCAATATCCTGGCACTCGGCCTGGTTCCGCCCCAGGCATGTCCGTCCATGGAACGATTCCCGATGTAATCAAAGAGGAATGAATTTACTGCACTCTGCCCGGTTCGGCAAAGTTCTTTTTCAGCCTCAATGATCGTTACATTTTTCTGAATCTGCAGAAGAAATGCCGCCGTTTCGGTTCCAGCCTCGCCTCCGCCGATCACGACACAGTTTTTACCCACATTTCTCTTGCAGCCAAGCACATCCGGTATATAACAGACATTCTCAGAATCAATTCCGGGAATGCGGGGCTTCACCGGTTCACATCCGGTTGAAATAATGGCTGCATCGTATCCGCCATTCTGAAGCATCTGTGCCGTTGCTTCTGTGTTCAGCTTCACTTCCACCTGATAATTCTCCATCTGCTTTTTCAACCAGACCAGCATGGTAGAACCTTCCTGCTTAAACGGAGGCATAATTGCCAGATTCCACTGTCCGCCCAATTTTCCGGTTTTTTCGTATAATGTCACTTTATGCCCGCATCTGGCTGCAGCATAGGAAGCCCAAAGTCCGGCAAGTCCTCCGCCCACTACCGCAACGTTTTTCAACTGCTTCGGTATATCATAGGTATATTCCCCCTCATAACTCAGCTCAGGATTAACCATACAGATTACCGGCACCTGTGCGTATATACCATGCTCTTCTCCTCCGATACAGCCCTGGAGACATCCGATACAGTGACGAATCTCATCTACCTTGCTGGCTTTTGTTTTGCTGGGAAACTGAGGATCAGCCAGAGATTGACGGGCAAACGCTATCATATCGGCCTTCCCGGCCTCCAGCGCTGCCTCTGCCACATATGGATCTGTGTAACGCCCAACATTTAAAACCGGGATGGAAACTACTTTTTTGATTTCTTCGGCCATGTCTGCCGTGAACGCGTGCGGCACAGCGGCAGGCGGAAGCATATAGCGGATTGTGGCGTAATTTCCCTGAGAGGCATGGATGCAGGCAACCCCCGCTTTTTCCAGCATCTGAGCAAATGCCCTGGTCTCAGCAATTGTAAGACCATCCTCCATGAACTCTGTCATAGACATACGATAAATAACAGGAAAATCCACACCCGCCTTCTGTCTGATATTTTCAATTATTTCCAGTGAAAACCTGGCGCGGTTATAAAGATTTCCTCCATATTCATCCGTCCGTTTGTTGGAATAGGGGGAGAGGAACTGCTCCAACAGGTAACCGTGAGCTCCGTGAATTTCCACAAAATCATATCCGGCTTTTCTCACGCGGGCAGCCGCATCGCCAAACGCGTTTACCACGTGGTCAATATCTTCCTTTGACATCTCCCTCGGCACATCATACAGAGTAGGGTCTGCCACTGCGGTCGGCGCTTCCAGTTCACGGTTGGTAACCGATACTTCACTTTGACGTCCCACATGGATCAACTGAATCGCAATCTTCGCCCCATTGTCATGTGCCACTTTTGCTACCTTTGCCTGACCCTCAATCTGTTCGTCCATCCACATACCGGAACAGCGGTTAAATCCTCCTGTCCCTTTTAAAACAGCATGTGCTTCATTAATGATCAGACCAAACCCACCTTTAGCCCGGGCTTCTACATATTTTAAATACCGTTCTGTGACCATACCGTTTTCATCACAATACAGAACTTCCATAGGAGCGGTACTCAATCGGTTCCGAATGGTTACTCCACCAATTGTGATGGGTTCAAATAATTTATCAAACATAACACTTTCTCCTTTTCGCTGCTTACTCATAAATTTTGCACACGCCGTCCGCACAGAACTGTTTAATCTGGCTGTCTGAATATCCTAACCCTTTTAAAATCTCCTCTGTATGCTCACCTACCAGGGGATAATCGTAGCGAAACTCCACGTCTATGGTATCAAACTTAACAGGAGGCACTGTTGTCATAGTCTTCTGTCCGCCGCGATGGGTATATTCCACGATATAATTATTTGCCAGAGCCTGTGGATCTGTGACAGCGTCCGCGGCATGATTGATCTTCTCATAAGCGATATCCGCTTCCTTCAAACGGCAAATCAGTTCATCCTGTGTGATCTTTGCAAACTCCGACTCTATAATTTCCGTAAGCTCCTTTGTATGCTCCTTTGCACCTACCGGATTGTTGTATTTCTCATCCGCGGCAAGATCCGGTCTGCCCACGACCTTTTCCAGATATCTCGGATATAATCTGTCGTCAAATACGCTGGTAAACGTCCACTTCCCATCAGAAGTTTTATAATGATTAACCATAGGGGTATTCGGCGTCTTCCGCGACTTGGGATAGGTATCGCCGAACTGCGCTGATGCAATAACAGAACTCAGATTCCATAATCCCTGGGAATACAGAGACACCATCACCCGACATCCCTTTCCGGTTTTTAACTGCTGATATAATCCGGCAGCAATTCCGCCTGACAGTGAGCAGGCTGTCACTGAATCCCCGTATGCCAGCGTCGGATTGATCGGCGAAGTATTTTCCTCCACCAGATCCAGCATTGCGCCGGACTTTGCCCAGTATGCAACCGTATCAAACCCTGCATTATCCTTGTCCGGGCCATAGTCGCCAAAACCATTGATGGAGGCCCACACAATATGCGGATGACGCTTGTGCATAGCCTCGTAATCAAGTCCGAGCCTCTGCAATGCACCGGGTCGGAAGCTTGTAACAAACACATTCGCTTCCGCCAACATCTTATCTAAAATTTCTTTCCCTTCCTCCGTCTTCAAATTCAGCGCAATGTCCCGCTTATTTGTATTGTATACGCCAAAATACGGATTAATCTCATCGCTCGCAGGCATTCCCAGCGTCAGGCTGGTCGTCCTGCCCGGCTCTCCGAAAGGCGGCTCTACCTTTATCACATCCGCTCCCCAGTCTGCAAGAATCCTGGCGGTCCCCGGTCCGGCTACATAATAGGTTAAATCAACAACTTTAATTCCTTCTAACGGCTTACCCATAATTTTTTTCTCCTCTGCTTTTCGTTTTTATTTCAGCTCTTAAATTCAGGTTTTCTTTTTTCAAAAAATGCTTTAACTCCCTCCGCTTTATCCGGAAGTCCATAACAGATTGCTGAGAGATCTTTCTCAAACTCAAGACCATCCGCAAGTGCCATATCCCGCCCATGATCAATAGCAGCTTTTGCATATTTCACTGCCGTATGAGATTTTGAGACAATCACTTCCATCATGGCAGCGGCCTCTTCCAGCAAGGCATCCTGCGGCACAACCTTATTTACCAGCCCCATCTCTTTCGCTTCACCTGCCATGACCTTCCGTCCGGTAAAGATCATTTCTTTTGCCAGTCCGGTGCCGATCAGTCTGGGAAGCCTCTGCGTTCCTCCAAAACACGGAATGACACCAAGATCTACTTCCGGCTGCCCGAACCTGGCTTTCTCACCCGCTATACGAATATCGCAGGCAAGACTGAGCTCGCATCCTCCGCCGAGGGCAAATCCGTTCACTGCAGCAATCGTGGGGATAGGCAAGGCCTCAAGGCGGGAAAAGGTACTCTGTGCCAGTTCTGCATAAGCTCTGTTCTCCTCAATCAGAGCATCAGCACATTCGCCTAAATCAGCGCCGGCCACAAACGAACGACCGGTTCCGGTAATAATCAGCCCCTTAATCTCCTTGCTGTTTTCTAATATTTCCATCAGTTCGTTCAGTTCATGAAACGTCTCAATGTTTAGTGCATTCAGCACTTCCGGACGATTGATAGTCAACAGAGCAAATTTTTCATGAACCATTTCAAATTTCAGATTTTTGAAGTTTTTTATAGTACCCATGCTTCTGTCCTCTCTTTCTGCTTGTACATACATTTGACACAATTGTTCCGGGCCCGATATATTCTGTCTCCTGTATCTGTTAAAAAATTATTTATCTGGTGATTCAACAATAACATTGATTTACCGCACCGTCTATTTCGGATAATTCACACCAGTTTTTCATATTTTTCACAATTAAATATCGATAAAGGCAATCAGGTTATCACTTTTTCACCAATTCTTTCTCTATTGCCTCGGCAAAAACAACAATAACAATGCGTTTTCCACGTATTCCTTATACGCCTCCTGCACATACAAAAAAAGTGTTCCGGCCGGAAGATTACCGGCCGGAACACACGATCGAAAATATAGATATGGGGAAACAGTTTCTATAACAGAGACTTATCAGCGGTAACCAGGATTCTCATATAAGGTCCCGGGGTTGTCACCAATTCTTCGAATCCTTCTTTTACAAAATCATCGATGTAAACCTTCTTGGCAACAATGCAGGAAATGTCCAACTGTTTTGCAATAAACTGTTTGATCACCCGCACAAAATCGTAG
>JAJBTR010000012.1 GCA_020860745.1 Lachnospiraceae bacterium
GTGCGAAGCTGGACAATAAACTTGATTTTATCATAATCAAACCATTTCGTATATCTTTTTTCGGGAATTTTTTTGAAAAAGTCGGAATTTTCCATTAACTCTGTCCGGATACGAAGACCATTTTCCCAGACCGTCTCCCCCGGAATCCGCAGATCGCAGGACAAAAACGTCTGTTGTTCCCCCTGTCTGTCTCCGGAATCCCGGCTCAGGATTACACTGTCGTAGGTCCGGCGGGCTGTCATGCCGTACGGCAGAGATATTCTCCTGCCCACGCCCTGCGCCATCAGCCCCAGGACTTCTTCCACATGACAGGACGCGATATCCTTTCGGCTCTCCGCCTGCGTCCCCAGCAAAAGCAGCATCAGATGCTTCTGCAAAAACGGATGAATCTGGGCAATCGGCGCGCAGAAATTGTGAATTTCCCGCTCTCCATCGCTCCCTTTTTTCTGCTACCAGGCACCCTGACCCGCGCGGTACGCCTCCTCATCCAGAAAGGCACTGATCTCCCGAAGCTGCTCCCCCGTTCTCTGCATGTGGAGCACCGCCTGTGCATTGACCTGCTCCAGTTCCGGCATAACCCGCCCCCGGATCCGGTTTCTGGCGTAAGCTATATCCTCGTTTGTGCTGTCGGTGCGCCAGATCTGCCCCTGAGAGGTCAGCCATGCCCGGATCTCCGCTCCGGTCACACAAAGGAGCGGACGGATTACACGAAAAATCTCCTGCTGTGCATTGTCTGGGACACTTTGTGGTATTTGTCTCTCCACGGTTCTCTGTATTCTGCCCACATCACTGTCCGAAATGCTTCGTCCGCTCCGCTCCGTCACCGGCGCGATACCGCCAAGCCCGCGGATGCCGGTACCCCGCGCCAGGTGAAACAGCATCGTCTCCGCGCTGTCATTGGCATGATGAGCCACGGCAATCGTATCTGCTCCAAACCGGCGGCAGGCCTGGAAAAAACAGTCATAACGCTGCTCCCGGGCCGCCTCCTCCAGCGACTGTCCGGTCTCCCGGCAGCGCCCGGGCACATCCACAGAAAAAACCTCGCAGGGGATCCCCAGCTGTCCGCACAGTTCCTCCGTAAACGCTGCGTCCCCGCGGCTTTCCTCCCCCCGGATGCCGTGCTCCACGTGAACCGCTGCCAGGGAAAAACCGATTTCACTGCTCAGTTCCCGCAAAACCAGGAGAAGGCAGACGGAATCCGCCCCGCCGGACACGCCGGCAATCAGCTGTCCGCCCTCTTTTATCATATGATGTTCTTCTATATAAGATTTTATCTTTTCCAGCATTCCAGTACCTTCTCACCTTTCATCTGCCGCCCAATTATATCCTGCACAGCACCGCGTCAGGCAGTCGTCCGTCCATTCACCTCACACAACATCTCTGATAACCATACGTCTGTTCTCTGCATATATCATTTCTCACTCACTTCTCCCAGATCCCTGCCGCCAGCACCGTCATATCATCCCGCACCCGGCCGCCGGTAAACAGCAGCACCTGCTCCAGCACCCGGCGGGCAAACTCCCCCGGATTGCCGGTATCAATCTCTCTTATAATATCCGCCACGGTCTCCCTCGCGTCGTCCACATACAGATGCTCCAGCACGCCGTCCGTCACCATGACCACAAAATCGCCATCCTCCACCCGCGCTTCCCGGCGAACCGGCTTCTGGTTCATAAACACGCCCACCGGCATGCTGTGATCCTCCATCCACTCCACCTGTCCGTCATGACGGATAAAGGTGGCCGCCGCGCCGATCTTATAAATCTGCATCGCACCGCTATCCAGATCCACCGCCGCCAGATCCACAGTCGAAAACAGATTATTCTCCCCATGCGTGACCATGGCAGAGTTCATCATCTGCAGCGCCGTATCCGGCCGGAACCCGGACTCCATAAATTTCTCTATTAAATCTATCACCATTTCGCTCTCTTTACAAGCCGCAGATCCGCTTCCCATGCCGTCTGACAACGCCATCACGCACCGCCCGTCATCCAGAAGCTGAAACGAAAAATTATCTCCCGAGAGCTGTTCCCCGTCCCGGACCGCTTTCGCCACCCCATAGCCGGCGGTCAGACGGGTGCTCTCCAGAAAAGCAACCCTCGCCTCCTTTTCCCCCAGCAGCGCTCTGGTATCCTTTTCCGGCAGGAAAGGATATCCCGTGGCCTTACTGATATCTTTCGCAATTTCCTTCACCGTCACACACTTTTTCCCGCGTGTGTGCGCCTGCAGCAAAATTTCCAGCTTGTCCCCGGATTTTTTCAGAATCCGAAGATCATCGCAGACGATACCCCGCTCCTTTAACGCATACCGGATCTGTGCGGCGACTTTTCCCTCCGCCGCCGTCACATCCTGCTCATTTGCCGCACAGTCTTCCATAATATAAGCCATGGCATTCAACTGCTCCGCGATCGCGTCCCGATTTTCCTGAAGACGGTTATACCAGGACAGATTCAGATGCGCTTTCTCAAACACACGCATCACCTGACGCATCATTTCTTCTACGCAGACACAGTGTTCCTTCAGATCTCCCGCTGCGCAATCCATATCCTCGCCGTGCTGTACCGACTGCAAAAACCGGTACAGAATCCGGTACATCGGCGTGTCCTCCGTGTCCCAGCATGCGGTGCACCGGCTGCAGGACACACAGAGGCTTCCCGCCACCTCATTCTGCATCCGGCTCAATTCCTCCGCGGTAAAATCGCTCTGATATCGGTTCATCTGCCGGAATGTCCGGGAAAGCTGATTAAAAGACTCCGCATACCCGCTCAGCTTTTCCCCGCCCTGCACATACACCGGCATCGGCTGCCCCGCCTGCAGCGGCCAGTCCGGAAGCATCCACGCCAGCCGTGTACACAGAAACACCGCGCCATACACAAAAACGCCTTCCACAATCCCGGTCACCACCGTCGCGGCGTCCGGAATCTGCATCGCCTGCCAGACCAGCGTCGCCCCCGCCGTCGAAATTCCTGTCAGGACAGCCGCCGCCCAGGTTTTACAT
>JAJBTR010000167.1 GCA_020860745.1 Lachnospiraceae bacterium
GTACTATACTACAAGTTACACGGAGGGGCTTTTGCATGAAGTATTTATCGGTTGCTGAGATGGCAAAAAAGTGGGATCTGTCAGAACGAAGTGTCAGAAATTACTGTGCGCAGGATCGGATACCTGGCGCGTACCTGACCGGAAAGACGTGGAATATCCCTGAGACTGCGGTAAAACCGCAGCGCATCAACGCCCGCGCGGAGAAACCGGAGACGCTGCTTGAGACTTTGAAAAACGAGAAGCAGAGCCGGAGAAAGGGCGGTATTTATCACAAGATTCAGATTGACCTGACTTACAATTCCAATCATATGGAGGGCAGCAGGCTGACGCATGAACAGACCCGTTATATCTATGAGACGAATACGATCAGCACCGGATCGGACGGAGTGAATGTGGATGATATTGTAGAAACAGCGAATCATTTCCGCTGCGTTGATTTCATGATTGACCATGCGCATTTGCAGATCTCAGAGAAGATGGTAAAACAACTGCACAGAATTTTGAAAACAGGCACCAGTGACAGTCGTAAGGACTGGTTTGCGGTTGGCGAGTATAAGAAGCTGCCAAATGAGGTCGGGGGAAGGGAAACGGCTGCGCCGGAAGAAGTGCCGCTGCAGATACGAAAACTGTTGACAGAATATAATGCAGAAAAAGATAAGACTCTGGATGAAATCCTGGAATTCCATTACCGGTTTGAGCGTATGCATCCGTTTCAGGACGGCAATGGTCGTGTGGGACGGCTCATCATGTTTCAGGAGTGTCTGAGAAATGATATTGTGCCCTTCATTATAGAGGACGATCTGAAAATGTTTTATTACCGCGGTTTGTCTGAGTGGGAGCGGGAGAGAGGGTATTTGCGTGATACCTGCCTGACTGCGCAGGACCGATTTCGCGCGTATCTGGATTATTTTCGCATAGAATATTAGAGGGCGGTTGACGTAAACATGTTTAAAAAAGCGCGTCCACGAATCCGCTGTAGCCATATCCGGAGACGATGCTGTCGAGATCATCGCGGATTTCACGCCTTGTGAAGCCGTTGTTTTCCAGAAAGTCGTCGGACATTTCGTTGAGATAGTCGAAAAAGAGCAGAGCCAGTTTCAGACCATCCGGATTTCCGGCATCGATGAGTTCATAAAGCCGGTTTTCGGCTGTGTTGATGTCGCCTTTGTCAATCAGGCCTGTCAGATGTTCATAAGTCTGAAGCGTTTTCTCATCCATCAGCTCCTGTATCTGGGATGCTGTGTCAATATGGAACAGCAGTTTTAGCAGGGCGCGGACCATTTCTTTTATGTAGCGCATGATATAATCCTGTTCATACATAGGGGAATTCTCCTTCTGTTATCTTACTGCGTGATGCGTTAATATATCTGAATCTATGCTTCTTGTCAAATTTTTATTGCGTCAATATGAAAAATTATCTTTTAACTTTCGCTAATTTGGACATCAGTCTGCTCAAGCACCTTCTTGTACGGTGCTATCATCCCTTCACTGATCTGCTTTCCGGCTCTTGCCCGGAGCTTCGGGTTGTTCATCAGTGCACCGACGGCAATCATCAGAAGCATCTGCCCGCGTTTTTTCTGTGGGAAATCGTAGATACCGTGTTGTCTGTAAAACTTGTGGTCTGCCCGCATAAGCCCGCGCATGATATAGATCAGGTCACGGAAAATCTTCATGCCGCCTACGCCGTAAAAGTTCTGCGGCTGAACGTAGGCATGCTCTAACGCGTAGATCAGGCGGGCGTTCATGGTTTGAATTCCCGCTGCATCGTTGGCTATACCGCAGAGGAAATTGTGGCCGACCTCGCACCTCGCTTCAATCACGGTTCGCAGGTTTTCTTCCGAAGCCAGATTTCCCGCAATCAGATAGCCCATCGGCATCCCCATGGTGACCGTGCGGTGGCCGTTGCAGAACTGCCGGTCGTCATAGAGCTTAAACCGCGGTCCCATGGAGTGGTCCTGAATTGTGAAGGCGTAAATGATGGCGTCCGCCGTCTGAATTTCTTCCCGCAAAAACCTGTCAAAGCCATCTTTGTAAATGCAGGTGCCGTCCGCTGCACAGTGAAAACAGCTGATGCAGCCGCCCTGAAACGGAAAGTCCTCCAGCCGGACAACTCTGGTGTGATGCGGACAGACAGCCTGAAAGTCTTTGATCATTGACCGGATTGCGGTATCGTTTTCCTGGTAGGAGGCTACGATGACGATATTTTTTGTTTCCTTTTCTGTTCTCGTGGCAGGAGGATCAGAAGTGAGATCCGACAGGGAGCCTATATTGGACGGAGCCTCCGATGTCGGATCAGGTTTGTCGGTTGGAACTGGTATGCTGATTGGTGCAGACGGCGCTTCACAGATGTCATGCTCCACACAGAACTGTACATATTCCCAGAACTTCCTCGCATCTTCCTGCCCCTGTTTTTTAGTAAGGTCTTCCATGTCCGCGGACAATCCTTTGATATAGCGAAGTCCAAGATCTGCACAGTTGTCCCGGATAAAGCGGTGAGCAGTCACATCGAAGAAATGCTTAGAGGTCGTAATCTGGGTCGCGAACTTTCCTGAAAGGTCACAGCCGCTTTCCTTGATCAACCGGATAAACCGGTGGAGCTGCGCCGGTGCCAGAAAGGTGTAAACCGGATAGGAAAACAGAATCAGATCTGCCGCCTCCAGGGCTGTGATTGCTTCCGACATGTCTTTCTCATAAGTGCGGATTTTCTGCCCGGCGTGCAGAATCTCATAGGTGTGCCCGGGGAACAGCTTCTGAATATACAGGCAGGTGTGCAGGGTGATGCTGTAAGGACCTTTGGGGGATCCGTTTATGATTAATATTTTCATTGTGTTTATGAACTCCTGTTTTATATTGCGGTGATGGTTTCCTATAATTAAGTATTAAGTATAAAGATTTTTTCCGGTCCTGTAAAGAAACAATTGTTCGCTGGCCATGTGATTATAAAGCGTGACAAAGCGCATGGGAACGTTTTACAATAAAAGCGAACAATGTTATAATA
>JAJBTR010000175.1 GCA_020860745.1 Lachnospiraceae bacterium
ATACAAAAAAGATACCTGATTCTTTCAAGTACCTTTTTAGTATATTTCTTTTTCAGTTTTACACACTGTATGTTCTTACCGCGTCTGTTAAATATTGTATTGCATAACAGTGTTTATCGCACATCACAGGCTTTTTTCTTTATTGCGGCGGTAAAAATTAACAAAAATTAAAACAACGGACAAAACAGCAATGCCGGAACAATCGATCAGCACATCGGTAAACCTTCCCGCCCTTCGATCCACAAAGAACTGGTTCATTTCATCCGTGCAGGCATATAAAAAAGCCGTCAGGACAGAGCTGCAAATCCAGCGGAGCCGACGGAATCCGGTCACATGGTAAGCTGACAGCAAAGTGATGTAAAAGATCAGGTACTCCGTGATATGCGCCGCCTTGCGCACCGGCGTGGACATCCGCTCCAGAAATTCCGCAGGATCCAGAGACGGATTCCACCGCGATAACAGGTCAAGCAGTTTTAAGACAACGCCATTGCTCAGCTGTGAGGACTCCTCCCCGGGCTGAGCCGAAAAATAAAAGATCAGGATCGCGGCCAGAACCGGCAGGATCCAGATCAGATAACGATATTTTTTCATGATACTTTATTGCACTCCGAAACAGAATCCGGTCTCACCGCATCCGCCAGTTTTTTCATTTCCCGCGCATTCTCCATCACGGCCTCTGTTATGCGGACGCCGCCCAGCATCCGTGCCAGTTCCGCGATGCTCTCCTCCCGCTGCAGCAGCCGTATCCGGGAGATTGTGGAAGAATCATCGGAGGTCTTCTCAATCAGAAAATGTGTGTCCGCCATGGACGCGATCTGCGGCAGATGCGTGATACAGATTACCTGGTGGCTGGCAGACGTAAGCTTCATCTTTTCCGCCACCATCTGCGCAGTCCGCCCGCTGATGCCGCTGTCGATCTCATCGAAAATCAGCGTCTCAATCTCATCATTCTCCGCCAGCACCGTTTTCAACGCCAGCATGATACGCGAAAGCTCTCCGCCGGAGGCGACGGAATCCAGCGGCTTCATTGGTTCTCCCGGATTGGTGGAGATCAGGAACCGGACATCATCCCATCCGTTCACAGTATAGTGATCTGTTTTCCGGAATTCCATGGAAAGCTGTACCTGCCGGAAGTTCAGTGCTTCCAGCGCCTTTTTGATTTCCTCCGTAAAATCTTTCGCTGCTGACTGACGTATTGCGGATACCTCCGTAGAGATTTCCCGCAGTTCGCGCTACTCCCGGTTCAGATTATCCTCCAGTTCCCTGCGGTATTCATCGTAATGCTCCAGCTTTGCCAGCTCCGCTTCTTTTTCTGTCTTCTGACGCAGGATATCCTCAATCGTTTTTCCATACTTGCTCTTCAGATGGTTGATCAGATCCAGCCGCTCCTGGATTTCCGCAAATTCCTCATCGGAAAAAGAAAAATCATCCAGGTAAGAAGCAAGCTCCCGGTTAAAGTCGCCCAGCAGACTGTCAATCTCCTGCAGCTGTTCCGCCAGGACGCCAGCCTGGTCGTCGTATTCCGACACGCCAGTCAGGGAACGGACTGCCTCCCCGATCCTGTCGGAAGCATTGCCGCTGCCATCCGCACAGAGGTCTCTGCATTCCGCGGCCGCCTCCAGTATTTTTCTTCCGTGGGAGAGACGACGGAATGCGGTCTCCAGTTCCTCATCTTCCCCCGGCTGCAGGCGGGCGTCGTCGATTTCCCGGATCTCATATTCCAGAAAAGAAATTTCCCTCTGCTGCTGTTCCCGGTCCAGGGAAGCCTCCTCCAAAAGCCTTTTTCCTTCTGTATACGCGTGATGGGAGGTTTGCAGCGTCTGCAGTCTGTCTCCCAGTTCTCTCTTCGCGTAGGAATCCAGATACTTGATATGGTTCTTTCTCGTCAGGAGAGACTGGTGTTCGTGCTGACCATGGATATCGATCAGCAGGGAAGCCACTTTCTGCATCAGAGAAGCAGACACGGTTTCCGAATTAATCCGGCAGACACTCCTCCCTGTCTTCATAATCTTGCGGGACAGAATCAGCTGGCCATCCTCCGGAAAAATATCCATCTTTTCCAGTTCCCTCACCTGATGAGGCTGCTCCACGGAGAAAGTCAGCTCCACCAGAGCATAATCCGCATTCTCGCGCAGCATTCCCTTAGAAACCTTTCCTCCCAGAGCCAGGTGAATCGAGCCGATGAGAATGGATTTTCCCGCACCGGTCTCACCCGTCAGGATATTGAGGCCGCGCCCGAAATCCACTTCCTCCTCCTCAATCAGGGCCAGATTTTTCACATGTAAATTCAGTAACATAGATGCTCCTTCTACTCTCCCAAATCTATTTGTAATTAATTAGAGCCAGGCATATTTTCCCGAATAATTTTCTGAATAACTGCATCCATCTAACGCAGCAGCCCGCGGAGCCGCTGCATCAGCGCGCTCGTCTCCTCAACGGTCCGCACCGCACACATGACCGTATCGTCGCCTGCTATACTGCCGACCACTTCCCTGCAATCCATCCTGTCGACAGCGAGCGCAACCGCCATAGCCATCCCGGACACCGTCCTCAGCACCAGAATATTCTGCGCCATGTCAATCGATACCACGCCGTCCCGGAACACGCGGTAATACTTGTCATCCCCCTCGCCGCCCATATCGGAAAGCATCACGTATTTTTTCTTCCCGCCGCCCTGCGATATCTTCGTAAGCTTCAGTTCGCGGATATCGCGCGAGACCGTCGCCTGTGTCACCCGGAATCCCTCCCGGTTTAAGAGAGCGCAGAGTTCCTCCTGCGTATCCACATCCTGCCGTCGGATAATTTCCAGTATTTTTGCCTGGCGATGCTCTTTCATTGTATCTTTACTCCAATCATGACTGCTTTGCATAAGTTCGATTACGGAAATCATAGATTTCTACGTTGTATAAGTTCGATTACAGAAATCATAGATTTCTACGTTGTATAAGTTCGATTAC
>JAJBTR010000420.1 GCA_020860745.1 Lachnospiraceae bacterium
AAATAGTGCAGGGAAAGATATACTGACACATGAAAAATGTGAAAAATCGTGCAAATATGTAGATATAAAAAGTCGAATCTCGTTCAAAATAATCAGAAAATAATTCGGCTTTTCGCGGATTTTTGAATATTAAATACACGGTATCTTGTAATTTATGATATTCATGGTAGAATTATAGGGAGAGACTGTGAGGATATTGTATACGGAGGGAGTGTTGAAAAATGGCGATGATTCCTTTGCCTTATGGCATTGACCTTTTTGAACAGATGCGGCGAGATCACTGTTACTATGTTGATAAGACGCGGCTGATCAGCGAGATGATGGATGTTCCGTTTAAAGTGAATCTGATCACGCGCCCCCGCCGGTTCGGAAAAACACTTGCGATGAGTATGCTTGCAAGTTTCTTTGATATCCGCAAAGACAGCCGGGAACTTTTTGAGGGGCTGGAGATTTCAGAGAATGAGGAACTTTGTGCGCAGTGGATGAATCAATGGCCGGTATTGTTTGTAACGTTAAAAGATGTGAACGGGCGCGATTTCCCCGATGCGTACGAGATACTTCATCAGGTGATCGCAGACCTCTGTAAAGATCATTATTATCTGAAGACAAGTGAGAAAGTCAGTCCGGAAGACAGAGAAGCGTTTGCCAGACTGTGTGCGCGCAGAGGCGAGCTTGCCGATGTAAAAAACGCGATCAGTCTTCTACTTCGCATGATGCATGATCATTACGGAAAAGAAGTGATTTTGATTGTAGATGAATATGATGTTCCTCTCGCAAAAGCGAGTGACAACAATTACTATGATGAAATGCTGAATGTGATCCGCACACTGATTGGGATGCCCTGGAAATCCAACCCGAACCTCAAATTTGCCGTGATGACAGGCTGCCTCAGAGTGGCGAAAGAAAGCATTTTTACCGGTGCGAATAATTTCATATCCAACTCTATTTCAGACATGAGTTATCAGGATTG
Source organism: Lachnospiraceae bacterium (assembly GCA_020860745.1). Taxonomy (GTDB): domain Bacteria; phylum Bacillota; class Clostridia; order Lachnospirales; family Lachnospiraceae; genus Eubacterium_I. Next base: position 971 of record JAJBTR010000420.1, read on the forward strand.
TTTTGGGTTTACGGAAGCGGAAGTGAAGCAGATCTTAAAGGACGCTGAATTGTCAGAAGCTTTGCCGGAGATGAAGCGGAGGTATGATGGCTATCGTTTCGGAGAAGTGGAAATTTATTGTCCATGGGATGTGTTGTTCTACGTGCTGGCGCTGAGCCAGGATGAAAAAGCTTCGCCCGGCAACCACTGGCTGGATACGAGCCATAACAATATAATCCGCAGGTTTATAGAACTTCCGGATATGTTTGTAAACGATAAATTTGAGATTCTGCTTGCAGGAGGCGTCATCCAGGAGCGGATTCGCGAGGATCTGACCTATGATATCGCTCACTCGTCGGAAGACAATCTGTGGAGTATCCTGTATCTGACCGGATATCTGACCCAGGTTCTGCCGGAAGAGCTGCCGGAGGGCATGACTCCCCAGGAAGGGAAAACCTCTCTCCGCATTCCGAATGAGGAGGTAAAATCTGTATTTAAAGACACGGTGCAGGCCTGGTTTGAGTCATCGATCAAGGCCAGAGATCGAAGAGGACTCTTCGATGAATGGTGGAATGGGGAGGACGCCAAGCTGACGGAAGATGTCTCGGATATCCTTTTTGACACGATCAGTTATTATGATTACAAAGAAGACTTTTACCATGCGTTTCTTGCCGGGATGTTCTCCGGTGCAGGCTATGACGTGAGGTCGAATTCGGAGCAGGGGAAAGGACGGGCTGATATTGTGATCCGGGAGCGCCGTCACAGGCGCGCTATTGTTATCGAAGTTAAGTGGCCGGGGAAAAAGAAAAGCTCCACTCTGGAGAGTGAATGCCGGGAAGCGCTGGACCAGATTGAGAGGATGCAGTATGCAAAAAATCTTCAGATAGAGGGCTATCGTACGGTTTTGTGCTATGGGGCTGCCTTTTTGGGAAAGGATTGTCTGATCCGGTTAGCCGGGGACAATGAAGGGCAGTGATATGAAAGGCAGTGATCCGTATGGAACAGCGTAAAAAAGAATATACCCTTAAAATGTATGATGCACCGCTTATGGATCTCGGGGTTGCGATGGATGAATTTGGCCGGCTGAGTGTATCAGTGAGTTCTGTTGAGGAAAGCAGGAAAAATCTCTTTCCGATGCTTTTGCTGAATCCGTCGCCGGAAAATGCCAGGCGATGGGTGGACGGAAGAATCATCCCGAAAAACCGCAGGTTTGTTGATAAAATTCTGGAATCAGCAGGGCTTTCCATTGGGGATAAAATCGGCATCCTTGATGTTTGTAAAGGTTTGTCGGTTAATGATGCATATTGGTTAGATGATGGCCTCTCAGAAATGCGGTTTGCGGATATTAATCTCTATGACAATGAGCTTGATGAAACTTTGGCGCTTGTCGCATATACTGGCTATTCATCCTCGCAGAAGCACAAAATCGGACTTTCCACGGAATGGACGACAGATGGACAGTTTGCAAAGGCATGGCGAAGAATGGATGGGCAGTTATATCTGTTTAAAGCAGGATCAGATGGTTTTGCGAATGCCGGGATGGAACCGTATTCTGAGTTTTTTGCGGCACAGATTGCTGAGTGCATGGGGATTCCTCATGTTTCCTATGATTTACAGCAATGGAAAGGAAAGCTGGCTTCTGTGTGTCCGTTGATGAACAGCAAAGACATCTCTTTTGTACCGTTTTGGATTGCGTCAGGCCAATCGCATTTCCCTTCTCCGCTTGCTGCGGCACTGGCTTTTTCGGATGAGATGTTTGAGCAAGTGCGGACCATGACGGTATTTGATGCGCTTATCGGTAATTGCGACCGGCATGCGGCAAATTACGGTATTCTTCGGGATAATCACACAGGAAGGGTGTTGGGACTGGCACCGTTGTTTGATCATAATCTGTCGTTGTTTGCACGCGATATGAAAGAAGATTTTTCACATTTTCTGCAACGGGTAGATACTGTACTTGCACCTGCAACAGGCCATCTTACGTTTAAGGAAGAAGCGGAGATT
>JAJBTR010000160.1 GCA_020860745.1 Lachnospiraceae bacterium
GCCCCAGATTGTCTCAATATACTGCGGTTTCGCCGTATTGTACTCGATCTTCTCCCGGATTTTCTTGATATGTACCGTCACAGTAGCGATATCCCCGATGGATTCCATATTCCAGATCTTTGAGAAAAGCTCATCTTTGGAAAATACATGGTTCGGGTTCTCCGCCAGGAAAGTCAGCAAATCAAATTCCTTCGTCGTAAACTGTTTCTCCTCATCGTTCACCCAGACACGGCGCGCGGTTTTATCAATGCGAATCCCTCGAATCTCAATGATATCATTCTCCTGCGCGTTGCTGCCGATCAGCCGGTCATACCGCGCCAGATGCGCTTTCACCCGCGCCACCAGCTCACTCGGGGAAAAAGGCTTGGTCACATAATCGTCCGCGCCGAGCCCCAGGCCGCGGATCTTGTCAATGTCGTCCTTTTTCGCGGACACCATCAGAATCGGGATGTTTTTCGTCTCGCGAATGCGCTTGCAGATCTCGAATCCATCCGTCCCCGGGAGCATCAGATCCAGGATGTACATGTCAAAATTCTCGTTTAACGCACGCTCCAGCCCTCGCGTCCCGTCGTACTCCAGCTCCACCTCAAACCCGGAAAGCTCCAGATAATCCTTCTCCAGATCGGCAATCGCTTCCTCATCTTCGATAATCAATATTCTACTCATTTCGCACCTCCTGATATTTACGCAACACGAAGTACATAATGGTACCCGTATTGATCTTGCTCGTCGCCCAGATCTTCCCACCGTGATCCTCTATGATCTTCTTCACGATGGAAAGACCGATCCCGCTGCCGCCCGTGGCGGAGTTTCTCGACGCATCCGTCCGATAAAACCGATCAAAGATATACGGCAGGTCGCGGGCTTCAATTCCCTTGCCGTTATCCTCGATCTCTACCTGGATAAAATCCCCCACATCCTTGATGCGGATGTTGATCTGCGCCTTGCGCGTATCCATATACTTGACCGCGTTATTCACGATATTATTGATGACGCGCATCAGCTGCTCCGGATCCGCGATGATCACCGTGTGCTCATCCGCGTAATTAAAGTAAGATAAGCCGATTCCGCGGGTCTCCAGATCCAGGCCAATCTCATCAATACAGTCGGCAAAATACGCAGAAACATTGATCTTGTTAAAGTTGTAGGGAATCCGGTTCGTGTCAATCTGCGAGTACAGCGTCAGCTCGTTCAGCAGGCGATCCATCTCATTTGCTTTGTTGTAGATGGTCCGCATATAGCGTTCCTGCTTCTCCGGCGTATCTGCCACACCGTCCAGGATCCCCTCCGAGTATCCTTTCACTGCCGTGATCGGAGTCTTGAGATCGTGGGCGATATTGCTGATCAGCGCCTTGTTTTCCTTCTCCGTCGTCATCTTCTCCTCGGTGGATTCTTTCAGGCGCTTGCGCATCTCCTCAAAGTTCCGGCACAGATCCCCCATCTCATCGGGCTCGTCATAGTCAATCGTGAAATCCAGATTGCCCTCTTTGATATTGTTTGTCGCCACCTGCAGTTTTTTGATAGGAGTCATCGTCCCGCGATAAATCCAGATTGTCATAAGACCGGCTGTCAGTGCCAGAACCAGAATCACCGAGACAACCAGCTCTACCAGCATCCGCCGGATCTCCGGCATAATACTCTCGGAGGTAGTAATAATATAAATACTGCCCTCGGAGCCATCAGAGCAGGAAAAATCAATCTGTTTAATCAGTGACTGTGTATCTCCGTCGACAAAATAACTGGCTTTCGAGCGGTCTCCAGCCTCTGCCTCGCCGTAAGAGGGAAGGTACGCTTCCCACTGCTCCTCGTCCCACTCACTCTCCCCTTCGCTTCCATAAAATACGATAGTTCCGTCTTTGCAGAAAATGAGAAAAGAACTTTTATCCTTAAGCTCCTCATTCACCTGGGTCAGGTAATCTTCTCTTTCCAGAAGATCAGGGTCTGTTCTGGACAGTTCCAGCAGTTCCGTGTAATCACTCTCCGTATACCGGTTCATAACCTCGAGCGTACCGGAGAAAATGCTGTAGGTATTCTGCATGTCTGTCCCGTAATTTTGTTCGGTAAACCTGGTCTGCAGCGCATATAACCCCGAAAAAAGCGCAATCATTAACGTGATCGGCATCAGGATGATAATGCAGAATGTCAGGATCAGGCGCGTTCTTAACTTCATGTAGCTCTTCCTTAATGACAAAATATCGCTTGCGTTCATAAGTATACCATAATACAAAAAAAATGGAGCGCCGCCGCCCCATTTTATTAAAGTTTTAGATAAATGAAAATTTCCTGGTTCCCTTATGCAAGATATTTTTTCAGCTCGTCGACCTTATCCAGTGCCTCCCACGGAAGATCCACATCGGTACGTCCGAAATGGCCGTATGCCGCGGTCGCCCTGTAGATCGGTCTTCTTAAATTCAGCATCTGAATGATGCCGGCCGGGCGAAGGTCGAAGTTCTCACGCACAATCTCCACAATCTTCTCATCGGAAAGCTTGCCGGTGCCGAAAGTATCCACCATAATGGAAGTAGGCTGTGCCACACCGATCGCATAGGACAGCTGGATCTCACACTTGTCCGCCAGTCCTGCCGCAACAATGTTCTTTGCCACGTAACGCGCCGCATAAGCTGCAGAGCGATCCACCTTGGTGCAGTCCTTACCGGAAAATGCACCGCCGCCGTGACGTGCCATGCCGCCGTATGTATCCACAATAATCTTTCGGCCGGTCAGGCCCGCATCTCCGTGAGGTCCGCCGATGACAAAACGGCCGGTAGGATTGATGAAGAACTTCGTGTCCGCATCAATCAGTTCTTCCGGAAGTACCTCATCAAAGACATATTTTTTGATGTCCTCATGGATCTGTTCCTGCGTCACATCCTCATCGTGCTGCGTAGACAATACCACAGCCTCCAGACGCTTCGGCCGCCCGTTCTCGTCATACTCGACCGAAACCTGAGTCTTTCCATCCGGCCTTAAGTAGCTTAAAGTACCGTCCTTGCGGACTTTGGTAAGCTGCAGCGCCATCTTGTGCGCCAGCGCAATGGGATACGGCATATACTCCGCGGTCTCGTTTGTCGCATATCCGAACATCATGCCCTGGTCTCCGGCTCCCGTGTCAAGATCATCGGTAAGACTCCCCGCCTTGGCCTCCAGCGCCTTGTCAACGCCCATGGCAATATCAGCGGACTGCTGATCCAGAGCCACCATAACCGCGCAGGTATTGCCGTCAAATCCGGTCTTTGCATCATTGTATCCGATCTCATTCACCGTCTCACGGACGATTGCCGGGATATCCAGCTGCGCCTTTGTCGTAATCTCGCCGGTAACCAGGACAAATCCTGTGCAGGCTGCAGTCTCACACGCCACACGGCTCATGGGATCCTGCGCCATGCAGGCGTCCAGAATTGCATCAGAGACAGCATCGCAGACTTTATCAGGATGTCCCTCTGTAACTGACTCAGAAGTAAACAGTAACTTTTCCATAATGATTTCCTCCATCTAATTGTGTTCTATTCTAAACTCAGGAAACAATCTTCAGTTTAAATTTCTGGATTTCCTTCTCTGAGCTGACTTTCTGTATCTCACCGCCCAGCTTGCGAAATTTCTCATCAAATGCCTCATAACCGCGCTCAATATAATAAATATCGTCAACCGTTGTGATGCCGTCCGCCGCCAGTCCCGCGATAACCAGCGCAGCTCCGGCTCTCAGGTCCGGGGCTCCGACTCTGGCTCCATAGTAGCGCTCCACGCCATATATAATGGCGATATTACCCTCTACCTTAATATTCGCTCCCATCTCGGCCAGCTCATCCACATACTTGAAGCGATTTTCAAAAATACTCTCCGTGATCGTGCTCGTACCGGATGAAAGCCCGAGAATCACACCCATCTGCGGCTGCATATCCGTCGGGAATCCCGGGTAGGGGAGAGTCGTAACCTGCGTATGGCGAAGCTCTGCCGGCGCGATCACGCGAACCGCGTCGTCAAACTCCTCCACCCTGCAGCCCACCTCCAGCAGCTTGGCCGTCGTCGCTTCCAGGTGCTTCGGAATGACATTTTTTACCAGAACATCCCCTCCGGTCGCCGCAGCGGCAAACATAAATGTACCGGCCTCAATCTGATCCGGGATGATGGGGTACTCCGTCCCGTGCAGCCTGGACACGCCGGAGATACGAATCACGTCGGTACCCGCGCCGCGGATATTGGCGCCCATACTGTTTAAAAAATTCGCCACATCCACAACATGGGGCTCTTTTGCCGCATTTTCAATCGTCGTCCTGCCTTCGGCCATAGAGGCCGCCATCATAATATTGATCGTCGCTCCGACAGAAACCTTATCCAGATAGATATGGGCGCCGGTCAATGCCGCCGCCTCCGTCTCTACCATCCCCCGCTGGACCCTGACATCCGCGCCCATTGCGCGGAAGCCCTTCAGGTGAAGGTCAATGGGGCGGCTCCCGATATCACATCCGCCCGGGAGAGCCACCTCAGCTCTCTTATATTTTCCGAGAAGCGCACCCAGCAAATAGTAAGATGCGCGAATTTTGCGTATATACTCATTATCCACCGTAAAACCGTGGATTGTCGCGCCGTTGATTTTTACTGTATGTATATCAACGCGCTCCACCTGCGCCCCGATATTCTCAATGGCATGGATCATGACGTTGATATCCCGGACATTGGGCAGGTTCTCTATCGTAACGGTCTCATCCGCCATCACGGCAGCCGCGAGTATGGCCAGAGCTGCGTTTTTTGCTCCGCCAATCTCCACCTCGCCGTGCAGAGGATTTCCACCCTTGATTACATATTGATCCATTTCGCACCTCTATGCTCATTTTCTAACACGCTATTATAACTACATCCCTGAACCAATGTCAAGAACATTTCACACGGAAGTAACTATAGAATAAGATATGTACTTTTGCTCAAAACGAAACTAGTCCTCACTCGGAAACGTCTGTATCTGTCTCTTCTTCCGTATTGTCGATCGTAAACAGTTCCGTAAACTGCACCTGAGCCCACAGATCTTCATCTACCTCAAAGTCGGATTCCTCCTGATACCCTTCTGTCACTTCTGTAAAAATCTCTGACTGAAGTTCGGAAAGAGCCTCATCATAGGCATCCTGCTGTGCATCCGCATCGTCCTCGCTGTCCAGGCGTATAATATAGTAGCAATCCGTTCCCTCGATCGCCTCAGAGACATCTCCCTCAGTCATAGCGTCCGCTGCCGTGATCACCGCATCACAGAAGCCGCCGTCCTCCTCACTCGCCTCGTCAGTGCCGTAAGAGTAGGTTGACACATCATAGCCGTAAGTCTCCGCAGTACTGTCGAAATCTGAAGAAGCGAGCACTGCCATAAGCTCAATATTGGAAAGCAGAGCTTCCACTTCATCCTCGGTATACTCCACATACTCACCGTCGTCATCCGTATAACCGACGGTATCAATCTCGATATAGCTGAATGTCCGGCGCGCATAATCGTCAATGGACAGCTGGCCGTCCGCCTCCGCCCCAATCGCCTCTTCCATCTTCGCATATACCGTCTCGTAATAAAGATAAGCCTCCACGTACTCCTGCGTAGCGCCCATGGCATCCAGCGCATCCTCCGTATTCTCAGACATAAACTCTTCCGCCGCTGCCGTGATCGCCTCCATCTCCTCATCGGCGATCTCTACGCCGTAATCATCCATATGCGCTTCCAGCAGGTAATCCAGCTCTACATCCGTCAGGACATCCTCTTTCACAGACTCCTGCATATTGAGACCATCTTCATCTGCATAATCCTCATTCGTCCAATAGTCTTCCCCATAATAGGAAACAAAAAAACTGTCATAACTGCTCTGCGTATAGCGCGCCACAAAATTCAGATATCCCAGAGAGATTTCCTGTTCTCCAATCGTGGCCGCCACCGCGTCCTGATCTATTTTATTTCCGCATCCGCCGAGAAGCACGGAAGATATCGCTGCACCCGAAAGCAAAAATGCCGTTAATTTTTTTATCTTCATCTTATCCTCCTGAATAGTTACCGCGTTACAATGTCCTAATGATTATAGCCTCTTTTCCCTCTCACTGCAAGGAAAAGTTAAAGACAGATCTGCTGATATGCGTTTAACACATCCCGGATCATCTTTATTGTCCCCGGTGAGGTCTTCTCTTTCCTGAAAATAAAATGCGGGCGCTTTGGATCCGCCGCAAAGGAAAGACGTGGCTTCATACAGGTTACCAGATCGGGAATTCTGGCTGCGTCCAGTTTTGCGCACTCAAAGAGGTAAAAATAAATTCCATCCGGCTTCTCCTTAATCTCTGTAAAATAGAGTTGATGCGCCTGTTCCCGCAGCTGAGCCACCAGCAGAAGATCCTGCACCGACCGCGGCGGTTCCCCAAAGCGGTCAATCAGTTCATCCAGCATCTCCTCTTTCTCCGCTTCTGTGCGGATCGCCGCAATCCGTTTGTACACATCCAGCTTCTGATATTCATTTTCAATGTAGGAGGCCGGGATATACGCGTCCATCTCTATGTCAATAACCGTATCAAACCGCTCTTCCTCCCTGGCACCCTGCTCCGTCTGAATTGCTTCCTTTAACATTTTGCAGTAAAGATCATAGCCCACTGCCTCCATATGCCCGTGCTGCTCCGCGCCCAGCAGATTGCCGGCGCCGCGAATTTCCAGATCCTTCATGGCAATGCGGATACCGCTGCCCAGCTCCGTAAACTCCCGGATGGCGGACAGGCGCTTTTCGGCTACCTCCCGCAGCATCTTATCTCTCCGGTACATCAGAAACGCATAGGCCGTGCGGTTCGAACGCCCCACCCGGCCGCGAAGCTGATAAAGCTGCGACAGACCCATATTGTCCGCGTCATGGACGATCATCGTGTTGACGTTGGCGATATCCATGCCGGTTTCTATGATCGTTGTGGAAACCAATACATCTATCTCCCCGTTCATAAAGCGGTACATCACCTGTTCCAGCTCCCGCTCGCTCATCTGCCCATGCGCAAATTCCACCTGGGCATCCGGAACCAGGCGGGCAATCCGGCCAGCCATGTCCGCGATCGTGCGCACGCGGTTATACACATAATAAACCTGACCGTTTCTGGCCAGCTCCCGCTCAATCGCCTCCCGCACCATCTCTTCATTATATTCCATGACATAGGTCTGGATCGGCATGCGGTCCTGGGGCGGTTCCTCCAGGACGCTCATATCCCGGATACCGATCATACTCATATGCAGAGTCCGCGGAATCGGAGTCGCCGACAGCGACAGGACATCCACCGATTTTTTCATCTGCTTGATTTTTTCCTTCTGAGCCACGCCGAACCGCTGCTCCTCATCGATGATCAGCAAACCCAGGTCTTTAAACTGCACATCTTTTGACAGTACCCGGTGCGTGCCGATCAGAATATCCACCAGCCCCTGGTGCAGACGTTTTAACGTCTCCCGCTGCTGGGCCGGCATCCGGAACCGGCAGATCATCTCCACATTCACGGGAAAATCTTTCAGCCGCTGGACAAAATTCGTATAATGCTGCTGGGCCAGGATCGTGGTCGGCACCAGAAACACGACCTGTTTATTCTCCTGCACAGCCTTGAATGCAGCCCGGATTGCCACCTCCGTCTTGCCGAATCCCACATCCCCGCAGATCAGGCGGTCCATGATCTTTGTACTTTCCATGTCCGCCTTGGTCTCCGCAATCGCTTTCAGCTGGTCCTCCGTCTCCTCATAGGGAAGCATCTCCTCAAACTCTGCCTGCCAGACAGTATCCGGCCCGTACTGATACCCCACCGCATTCTGACGGGCGGCATAAAGCTCTACCATATCTTTCGCGATATCTTTCACAGCTTTGCGGACGCGCCCGGTGGTTTTTTTCCATTCTTTCCCTCCCAGGCGGTTGAGCTTCGGGCGGCGGTCCCCGGCAAAATTATATTTCTGAATCAGGTCAAGCTGCGTCGCAAGTGTATAAAGCACCCCTCCGTCCTCATACTCAATCTTCATATAATCCCGCACCGTATGGTTAATCTCCACTTTCTCGATGCCGCGGTAAATGCCAAGCCCATGATTCTCATGGATGACGTAGTCCCCCTGCTTTAACTCCTCAAAATTGTCCACCCGCTGACCGTCGTGGAACTTGCTGCGCTTCTTTTTTTTCTTCTCCGCACCAAAAATATCCGTCTCCGTGAGCACGACAAAGCGGATATCCGGATAGGCAAATCCTTTCTTTAACACACCGTAGAGCACCATAATCTCGCCGGCCTGCACCACACGGACAGCATCCTCCCTGTAAAACGCGCTCAAATCCGCCTCCTGCAGATCCTTCGCCATGCGCTGGGCTCTTGTTCTGGAACTGCACAGTAGAATCACACTGTAGCACTCGTTTTTATACCACGCAAGATCTTTGCAGAGAAGATCAAAGCTTCCCTGATAGGAATTTACCGATTTCACCTGAAAATAAAAGCTCCGCTCCGCCGGAAGCTCTGCCGACCTCGTATCCAGAGCGGAGAGCAGCACACTGTTGCACCGCATTATGGCAGCAGATACCTCCGCGCAGGAAAGCTGGATGTCCATCTGGCCGGGCAGTACATATCCTTTTTCCAGACGCTGCCGCATGCTGTCGGAGAACTCCTGTTCCACCGCTTTCCCTTTCTCCGTACAGCGCACCGGCTCATCCGCAAAGACAGAAAAAGACTTGCCCCGCAGAGCGCACATACCGGCAAAATAATCCAGAAATCCCACCGTATCGTTATAAAAATAAGTAAGAAACCCCTCTGCCTGGCGGACAGCGGACAACTCCTGCAGCTCTTCCCGCACCGTTTCCGCGGCCTGACGAACCCGGAAAGCTTCCTCTGTCTTCATCTCCCCGCGAAACTGTGCCTGTAGACGCTCCGCATCCGCGGCAATCCGTGCCAGGCCTTCGCGCATCTGCTCCGACTCCAGCATCAGTTCGCTGGCCGGATAGACGACAAGCTCTTCTACGGTATCCATGGACCGCTGGCTCTCCGGGCTGAAACTGCGGATGGAATCAATCTCATCCCCCCACAGCTCCAGACGGTAAGGCACCTCCTCCGTCAGCGGAAAAATATCCAGGATTCCGCCGCGGACAGAAAACTGCCCCGGCTCCTCCGCCTGATAATTGTATTCATAGCCCATGCCGACCAGACGACGGCGCATCTCCTCCAGACGAATAGTATCCCCCTGCCTGAAATGCAGCAGAAAACGCCCCAGCATCCGGGGCGGAATCAGACGATCCATCAGCGCGTCAAACGTCGTGACAATCGTCGGCTCCTTCTCCTCCGCCAGCGCGCGGTATACCCGCATCCGCTCCCTGGTAAGGGCATTTCCCCGGACATCTGACTGATAAAACAGAATATCCTTTGCCGGAAAATACAGCGCCCCCGGCTCAAAAAAACGATATGCGTCCACAAGTTCCCGCGCTTTCTGCTCACTGAACGTGACAATCAGCCGGCCGCCTCCCGACGCCCGGTTTAATCCGTAAATAATATGTGGTTTTTGTGCATCGATACATCCCGCCGCGGCGTATGTCCCACCCTTCCGGGACATCGCTTCATCCAGCTCTGCAAACTGAGCCAGACCCTGCAGCGGTTCCAGAAATGCCCTCATCCTTCACCTCCGGCTCCCTGTATCACCGCTCCTGTGATACAGCGGCTTTCTTCCTATTATAGAGATTCATCGCATCATCAATCCGCCCGCAAACCATCAGGCCCAGGGCATCCGCCGCGTCCCCGATGGCATTCTCCACCCGTTCCCGCTCTGATTTTGAAAAATGGCCGAGCACATGGCTCACCAGGTCGCCGCCCTCCGGCTTCCCTCCCACGCCTACCCGGATCCGTGCAAACTGGTCCGTTCCGGTTTTGGCAATGATGTCTTTCACTCCGTTATGCCCGCCGGCGCTTCCCGACCTGCGGATGCGCAGGTTGCCGGGCACCAGATTGATGTCGTCAAACACCACGATCAGTTCCTGTGCGGGATCCAGTTTATAAAACCGGAGAAGAGCGGATACGCTGTCTCCGCTCAAATTCATAAACGTCTGCGGTTTTGCGAGAAGTACCTTCTGTCCCTCCATGAAACCGCTTCCGCAGAGAGCCCTGCCTTTCTTCTGACCGATTTTTATATCATATTTATCCGCCACCGCGTCTATCACATCAAAACCAACATTGTGACGTGTTTTTTCGTATTCTCCTGTGGGATTTCCCAGACCGGCAATCAAAAACATACGCCTCTTTCCCTCCTGTGCAAGTCGGAAAATATTGTAACACTGAAAGCGCGGTTGATGCAACAATCTCTTTACAATTGTTTGGGATTTGGTATAATTATTTTACTATTCACAAACAGGCAGGATAAGATTATGTATAAGATAGACTTTCAAAACCCCATCCACATTCACTTTATCGGGATCGGCGGCATCAGCATGAGCGGTCTCGCGGAGATTGTCTTAAAAGAAGGATTCACGGTCTCCGGCTCGGACAACAAAGCCTCCGACCTCACGGAACGCCTCGCCGCCCACGGTGCGCGGATTGATATCGGCCAGAAGGCAGAAAATGTGGCGGATCATCCGGACCTTGTGGTCTACACTGCCGCGATCCATCCGGATAATCCGGAATGGCAGGCCGCGGAATCGACCGGCATACCGATGCTGAGCCGCGCTGAGTTTCTCGGGCAGCTCATGGACAATTATACGGATTCCATCGCTGTCAGCGGCACACACGGCAAGACGACCACTACGTCTATGATCGCGCATATTCTCCTGGCGGCCAAGACGGACCCCACCATCTCCGTAGGCGGCATGCTGGACGCCATCGGAGGAAATATTCGTGTGGGCGGGTCAAAGGTATTCCTCACGGAAGCCTGCGAGTACACGAACAGCTTCCTGAATTTTCACCCGCGTTACGGTATCATTCTGAACATAGAAGAAGACCATATGGATTTTTTCAAGGACCTTGCTGACATCCGGCACTCCTTCCATCGCTTCGCCTCCAATACTCTGGAGGGCGGCGTTCTGATCCTGAACAGCGCCATTGACGCGCCGGAAGAAATAACGGCGGATTTAAACCGCCGCGTGGCTACATTCGGCACAGAAGGCACAGAGGATTATACCGCAACTGACATCACCTACGACGAGAAAGCCTGCGCATCCTTCACATTCATCTGCCAGGGGCAGCCGGGGGGTTATGTCTCTCTTCATGTGCCGGGAACCCACAATATCTCCAATGCCCTGGCCGCCATCGCCTTTGCCAGGGAGGCCGGCATTTCCGACGACGTCATCATCCGCGGCCTGTCTTCTTTCGGCGGCACGGCGCGCCGCTTCGAGTATAAAGGTTCCTTTAACGGTGTTACTGTCATCGATGATTATGCCCACCATCCCACTGAGATCCGGGCCACTCTTACGGCGGCAGGGAATTATCCCCACGGGCGCCTTGTCTGTGTATTCCAGCCTCACACCTACACCCGGACCAAAGCATTCTGGAATGAATTCGCGGACGCTCTGTCTCTCGCGGATGTTGTCATCCTGGCTGACGTATATGCGGCGCGGGAAACGGATACGCTTGGCATCCGCTCCGAAGATCTCGCGGCGGAGATTCGGAAGCGCGGCACGGAATGCTGCTACCTGCCGGACTTTAAGTCCATTGAAGATTTTATCATAAAAAATTCTTTACACAAGGATCTGTTGATAACTATGGGTGCCGGAGACATTTACCGTGTCGGGGAAAACCTTTTGACCGACAGATAATCTTTTTGCAAAAACGGTCCTGCCGGATTTCCGTTTTTTGCAGGATAAATGTCTTTTACACAAAGTTCTCCACGATATCCACAAATGATTCACGGGTTTTCCACGAAGATTTGTGGGTATCTTTTTCTTCTCTTTTTTTATCTCGTGTGATATACTTTGAAACGAAAGAGAGAGATTGATATGTCAAAGATTGCATTATACAATGAACAGCCGATGGCTGTTACTACTGTGCCGAATATTTTTATTGACGAATACATGGCGCAGGCTAACGGTGAATATGTTAAGATTTATCTTTACCTGCTGCGCAGCATGAACCGTCTCGAGTGCAGTTTTTCCCTGTCTCAGATTGCCGACCACTTCGACTGTACCGAGCGGGATGTATTGCGCGCTTTAAAATATTGGGAGAAGCTGCACCTGCTCCGCCTTGAGTATGACAGCAGCCGCAATCTGTCCGGCATCTGCTTTCTGACGGATCACTGTCACGATGTGCCGTCTGTCACGGAGGACGCACCCTCCGATGCGGCCAGCCGCTTTGTCCGGGCCACTGCGGCGGACAATTCCTGTCACACTGCCGCTGACGCAGACAATCTGCAGGACTTCTGCAAAAAGGATGATGTCCGGGAGCTGGTATTTATCGCAGAGCAGTATCTGGGTCGTACGCTGAATCAAACGGACCTGAACACCATCTTTTTCTGGTATGACGAGTTTGGATTTTCCGCCGAACTGATTGGGTTTCTCATTGAAAACTGCGTAGACAGCGGACATACCAGCCTGCGCTACATGCAGAAAATTGCGGAAGAATATGCCGCCAGGGAGATTCACACCGTGGAGGAAGCCCGACTGTTTACCAGCCAGAACTCTGCCGTCTATTACGCGGTCATGAAGTCCTTCGGCATCCGCGGGCGCAGCCTGATCCCCTCCGAGATGAACTACCTGAAGCAGTGGAGCGGCTCTCTCGGCTTTTCTGTCGATATGATATCGGAAGCCTGCACGCGCACCATCCGCGCCATACACGAGCCAAGCTTCGGATATGCCAACACGATTCTCCAGACCTGGCACGATCAAGGCATACATACCATAGCGGATGTGAAAAAATCAGACGAAGCTTACCGCCAGACACAGAGCCAGCGAACCAAACGGACCCAGGGAAATCCCCCCGGCACCGTGAACCGTTTTATCAATTTCAGACAACGCGAAAACAATTACGATGAAATACAGAAGCACCTGGTTCAGAATTCCCTGCAATAAGGAGTAGATATGTCTCTTACCAACACACAGTATGACGAAATTATGCGCTCCTACCAGGACAGGCAGTTACGCCGTCAGCGTCTCATCGCATCCAGGAAAGAGGAGATTGCATCCCTCTCACCCCGGATGGTCGAGCTGAATGCCGAGATCGCCCACCGAAGCGTATCCAGGGCCCGCCGTCTTTTAGGCGGAGACAGCGCCGCACTTACCGGTGCACGGGATGAGATATCCGCTCTCTCCGCCGAGAAAGAGCGTCTCCTGCTCTCACTGGGCTACCCCGCAGATTATTTTGAACCGCCTTATACCTGTCCGGACTGCCGGGATACCGGCTATATCGGAAACAAGAGATGCCACTGTCTGGCACAGGCCTCCATTGACCTGGTTTACGCGCAGTCCAACCTTTCCTCTATCCTGGAGGAAGAGAATTTTGCAGCCTTTTCTCTCAAATATTACGACGACAGCATTTTCGATCCGGATACGGGGATTTCCTCCCTGGCAGCGGCACGGAATGCCTGCGGGAAGTGCCGTCAGTTTGTAAAACAGTTTGACACGGAATATCAGAACATCCTGCTCTTCGGCGACACCGGCGTAGGGAAGACCTTTCTCTCTCACTGCATCGCAAAAGAGTTGCTGGACAGCGGACATTCCGTGATTTATTTTTCTGCCCAGCAGTTCTTTGACCGGCTGGCTGAGCAAGCTTTCCGCAAAGGAAACGCGGAGGCATCCGTTTACCGCAATATCTTCGAATGCGATCTGCTGATTATAGACGATCTTGGCACGGAAATGGCCAACTCATTTACGTCGTCCCAGTTTTTTGTCTGTCTCAACGAGAGGATTCTGCACCGCAGATCCACACTTATTTCCAGCAATCTCAATCTGCAGGATATTGCTTCCATTTATTCCGAGCGTATCTTTTCCCGGATTACCAGCGATTTTATGCTGCTGCATCTGTTTGGGAGAGATATCAGAATACAAAAAACATTCTAAGGAGGATTTTTCCAATGCATGACGACAAAAGGAATTTAGATTCCATCCCCGCCGGTTCTCTCGGCATTATTCCGCTGGAAAGCTGCCGGGAAATCGGGGAAGCCATAGATAAACATCTGGTAAGATGGCGGTGTGCCCGCCAGCATGAGCACGAGAACGACATCACCTTCCGGGGCTACATGCGGGATTCCTACGTAATCAAGGCCACCTGCTCCCGCTTCGGCAGCGGTGAAGCGAAGGGACAGATTGAGGAGAGTATCCGCGGTTATGACCTGTTCATTCTCGTGGACGTGACCAACTACAGCCTGACCTACAAGCTCTGCGGCATGGAGAATCACATGTCTCCGGATGATCACTATCAGGATCTGAAGCGAGTCATCGCAGCGGCCTGCGGGCGGGCAAAGCGAATCACCGTGATCATGCCTTTCCTGTATGAAAGCCGTCAGCACCGGAGAACCGGCAGAGAATCCATGGACTGCGCATTGGCGTTGCAGGAGCTGGTGAACATGGGTGTCAACAATATTATCACTTTTGACGCACATGACCCGCGGGTATTAAATGCAATCCCCCTGAACGGATTTGAGACCGTACAGCCTTCCTACCAGTTCGTAAAGGGCATTCTCGGAGCCTGCAATGACGTCAAGGTGGACAAGGATCACCTGATGATCATCAGCCCGGATGAAGGCGCCACCGAGCGGGCCGTATTCCTGGCCAGCGTTCTGGGAGTAGGAATGGGTATGTTCTACAAACGACGCGACTACAGCCGCGTCGTAGACGGGATGAATCCCATCGTCGCGCATGAATTTCTGGGTTCCTCCCTGGAGGGAAAAGATGTCTGGGTTATCGATGACATGATCTCCTCGGGCGGCAGTATGATTGATGTCGCGCGGGAGCTGAAAAAACGCCATGCAGGCCGTATTTTTGTCATTGCGACCTTTGGTCTCTTCACAAATGGACTGGAGAAGTTTGACAAAGCCGTAGAGGAGGGATTAATCTATCGCGTGGTCTGCACCAACCTGACCTATCAGTCCCCGGAGCTTCTGGCAAGACCTTACTACATCTGTTGTGATATGGCAAAATACATTGCCTATATCATTGACACACTGAACCATGACGCATCCATCAGCGACCTTCTGAATCCTTACAACAGGATCAAGGAGCTGGTGAAAGCCTACAACAATAAGCAGGAACTGGATGACCTGGATTAGTCAGTCTGCTTTTGCGCATCTCTGACGGAGGACTGCGGATAGTATCATGAAAAGAAGAAGCACCGGTTTCCCGGTGCTTCTTCTTTCTGATAAATCTATACTACTCTTCGCAAAGCAAAAACTTCGTCATCGCCTCTACGGCCTCCTGCTCATCATCGCCACTTGCTTCCACACAAACCTGCCTCCCGTTCGCCAGGCAAAAAGCCATAATTCCCATAATGCTCTTGGCGTTCACCCGATGCGTTTCATCCGAAAGAATAACTGTGCTGGAAAACTGACAGGCTACGCGGACCAGTTCGGCAATCGGATTCTCATATTTTTTCGCTATGTCCTCAACGACAATTTCCTGTTTGCTCATATTCTACTTAACCTCCGTTTGTACACCTCTATAATTTAGCGTAAATTCGGTGATTTTACAAGCATATTTTTTCAAATCGTTATTTTGGTTGAATCCGCTTACATTTTCTGTGATTAATTATGCAAAGTGACAGAGAAAGCGTTGTCAATGGCAAAATGTCGAGCGCACTCGTGCGCAGAGACATTCAGACATCAGACAACCAGGACAGCATGAGCTAGCTGGGCATAGCCCGAATTGCGAATGTTGTCGGCGATGGTTGAGTGCACAGCACAAAACCAGCGGCTTTCTCGATACTCGGAAACTAACAATATCCCTTAGCAGACTCCCTGCGCGAGCATTGCCTCCGCAACTTTCTCAAATCCGGCGATGTTTGCGCCTGCCACATAGTCGCCTTCCATATCATAGCGCTTTGCAGCATCGTCGATATTGTGATAAATGTTTACCATAATACCATTCAGTCTGGAATCCACTTCCTCAAAAGTCCAGCTCAGGCGTTCACTGTTCTGGGACATTTCCAGAGCGGAGGTCGCAACGCCGCCCGCATTGGCTGCCTTGCCGGGGATAAACCATACGCCGTTCTTCTGAAGGTACTGGGTAGCCTCCAGTGTGGTAGGCATGTTCGCACCCTCGCAGACAGCGGTTACGCCGTTAGCCACCAGCTGCTTTGCGTCCTCGATCAACAGCTCATTCTGTGTTGCGCAGGGAAGCGCGATATCGCATTTGATCTGCCATACGCCGCGGCCCTCATGGTACTCAGCTCCGGGTCTGGCCGCCGCATACTCGGTCAGCCGCGCACGCTTCACTTCCTTAACCTCCTGCAGCAGAGCTACGTCAATCCCTTCCGGATCATAAATCCAGCCGGTAGAATCTGAGCAGGTCACTACCTTTGCGCCCAGCTGATGCGCCTTCTGGATTGCATAGATTGCCACATTGCCGGAACCGGACACCACGCAGGTCTTACCCTTCAGATCCTGGCCATGGCTCTTAAACAGTTCCTCTGTAATGTAGAGAAGGCCGTAGCCGGTTGCCTCCGTACGCGCGAGAGAACCGCCGAAAGTCAGACCCTTGCCGGTCAGAACGCCCTCATATGTACCCTGAATTCTCTTGTACTGGCCAAACATGTAGCCAATCTCACGGGCACCGGTTCCGATATCGCCGGCCGGGACATCCATATCCGCGCCGATATACTTGGAAAGCTCTGTCATAAAGCTCTGGCAGAATGCCATCACTTCACGGTCAGACTTACCTTTCGGATCAAAATCAGAACCGCCCTTGCCGCCGCCGATCGGAAGTCCGGTCAGGGAGTTCTTGAAAATCTGCTCAAATCCAAGGAACTTGATAATACCAAGGTATACCGAGGGATGAAGACGAAGACCACCTTTGTAAGGCCCGATCGCGTTGTTGAACTGTACACGGTATCCGGTATTCACCTGAACCTGTCCATTGTCATCCACCCACGCCACGCGGAACTTCAGCTGTCTGTCCGGCTCAGTGATACGCTCCAGGATTGCCTCTTTGCGGTAAAGCTCCTCATTTGCGTCTACAACCGGACGAATAGACTCCAGCACCTCTTCCACAGCCTGCAGAAACTCCGGCTCGGATGCATTCTTTGCCCGTACTTTTGCAAGTACCTCATCAACATAATTCATGAT
>JAJBTR010000400.1 GCA_020860745.1 Lachnospiraceae bacterium
GCCGCGAATGCAGCATCAGCATAGCAGCCGTCTCTGTCTCAGTACAGGATCATACGCAAATGCCGCATAAAAAAACATGGACAGCAGGCG
Organism: Lachnospiraceae bacterium; assembly: GCA_020860745.1. Classification (GTDB taxonomy): domain Bacteria; phylum Bacillota; class Clostridia; order Lachnospirales; family Lachnospiraceae; genus Eubacterium_I. The sequence goes on from JAJBTR010000400.1 coordinate 91, forward strand.
AATTTTAATGAATAGCACAAGGGGGAAGCTCCCCGGAGCGAAAAAGGTTGTCATTTATGGTGTGGAGGGGATCGGCAAATCGACATTCGCCGCACAGTTCCAGGATCCAGTCTTCATTGACACGGAGGATTCCACGAAGGATATGAATGTGGCGCGATTCGACAAGCCTACATCATGGGAAATGCTGCTGAGCGAAGTGCGTTATGTGATCGCACACCCGGAATGCTGCGGCACGCTTGTCATTGATACTGCAGACTGGGCGGAGCAGCTGGAGCTGGACGCACTCATGGCAAAGAACCACTGGGACAGCATTGAAACGCCGGGATATGGCAAAGGCTACCAGTACAGCGCGGAAGAGTTCGGCAGGCTCCTGAACCTGCTCTCCGATGTGGCAGCGAAAGGGTGCAATGTAGTAATGACTGCGCACGCATGGCTGCGGAAAATTGAGCAGCCAGACGAGATGGGAGCATATGACCACTGGGAAATGAAGACCTCCAAAAAGGTTGCGCCGCTGATCCGCGAATGGGCAGATATGGTCCTTTTTGCAAACTATAAGACCATCGTGGTAAATGTGGACGGCCAGGGGTCCGCGAAAGGCAAAAATAAGGCGCAGGGCGGCCGCAGGGTCATGTATACCAGCCATCATCCGTGTTGGGATGCGAAGAACCGGTACGGGCTGCCTGATGAGTTGCCGCTGGATTATGCGGAGATCGCGCATATCATCGGAGGAAACGCAGCGCCGGCACCTCAGCCCGAGAAGCAGGAGCCGTTGCCTCAGGGGATGAATAAGCCGGAGCCACCAAAAGAACCAGTAAAAAAGCCGGCACCGGAACCGGCAAAAGAAGAACCCAACGCGAACCCTTATCAGGAGACAATCGCGTTCAAAGTAGACGAGCGGATCCCAAAGGCATTAGCCGACCTGATGAAAGAACATCTGGTGCAGAAACAGGAGATCCAAACGGTGGTAGGGGCACGGGGGTATTTCCCCGCCGATATGCCGATCTGGGAATACCCTTCTGACTTCATTGAAGGTGTCCTGGTTGGTGCATGGGGGCAGGTCTATAACATGATCATGGAAGCGCGGGAAAAACAGGAAATCCCTTTTACATTTAATTGAAAGGAGAGAAAAGACAATGGCTGATATGGACAGGGAATTGGGATGGGACGATACCATCCAGAAGGATGACAATGAATTTGAGCCGGTCCCGGAAGGGGACTATGAATTTACAGTTGAAAAATATGAAAGGGCAAGGTCTTCAGGGCAGGGGAAACTCCCGCCCTGCAACATGGCGGTCGTATATTTCCGCGTGAAAGGTCCGGACGGACAGGAAGTATCCATCCGTGAAAATTTTATCCTGATTCGTCGCTGGAGTGGAAACTGTCACAGCTCTTCCGGAGCGTCGGGATGAAGAAGGAAGGCGAAGAGCTGCGGATGAACTGGAATGCACTTCCCGGGCTGACCGGGAAAGGGCATGTTACCCAGGTGCCGGGGGTTAAAGATCCATCCAAAATGTTTAACCGGATGGAGAAACTGTATCCAAAAGAGACACGTAAATACAGTGCAGGAAACTTTTAGAAATAAGGTGAGGGCATGGATTTAAGACCATATCAGAAAGAAGCAAAGGAAGCTATCTTTGAACAATGGACTAGCGGTGTAAATAAAACACTGCTGGTCCTTCCGACAGGATGTGGCAAGACGATCGTATTTGCCAAGGTTGCGGAAGACTGTGTCCGGCATGGTGACAGGGTGCTGATCCTTGCCCACAGGGGGGAACTGCTGGAGCAGGCTGCCGACAAGATCCGCAAATCCACCGGGCTTGCCTGCGCAACCGAAAAAGCAGAAGAATCCTGTATAGGCAGCTGGTTCCGGATCACAGTCGGCTCTGTTCAGACGCTGATGCGTGAAAGCCGGCTGAACCGGTTCCCGGACAATTATTTTAATACGATCATCATAGACGAGGCGCATCACTGCCTGTCAGACAGTTACCAGCGCGTCCTGAAGCATTTCCCGGAATCACACGTACTCGGTGTCACGGCGACACAGGACCGGGGCGATATGCGCAACCTGGGTGAGTATTTTGAAAGCCTGGCATACGAATATACGCTGCCCAAGGCAATCAAAGAAAGCTATCTGTCGCCGATCAAGGCGTTAACTCTCCCGCTGAAGCTGGATCTGACTGGTGTCGGGATGAACGCCGGCGATTTCAAGAGCGGTGACCTCGGAACTGCGCTTGACCCGTATCTGGAGCAGATCGCTGTCCAGATGGTGGAATATTGCGCAGACCGGAAAACGGTTGTATTCCTGCCGCTTATAAAAACTTCACAGAAGTTCTGCCGGATTCTGAATGAAAAAGGATTTAAAGCAGCAGAGGTAAACGGTGAGAGCGGTGACCGGGCGGAAATCCTCCAGGGGTTCAACGATGGGCAGTACAATGTCCTGTGTAATTCTATGTTATTGACGGAGGGCTGGGACTGTCCAAGTGTGGACTGCATCATTATGCTCTGGCCAACCAAGATCCGGAGTCTTTATGCACAGATGGTGGGGCGCGGCACACGGTTGTATCCCGGGAAGGACCACCTTCTGCTGCTGGACTTTTTGTGGCATACGGAACGGCATGAGTTATGCCACCCCGCAAGCCTGATCTGCGAAAACGAAGAAGTGGCACAGAAAATGACAGAAAACCTGGAACAGGCCGGATGCGCAGTAGATATTGAGGAGGCGGAGAAGCAGGCATCTGAAGATGTTGTCGCGCAGCGCGAGGAAGCGCTTGCGAAACAGCTTGCAGAGATGCGGAAACGGAAAAAGAAACTGGGGGATCCGCTGCAGTTTGAAATGAGCATCCAGGCGGAAGACCTGACAAA
>JAJBTR010000169.1 GCA_020860745.1 Lachnospiraceae bacterium
CCGGTGGTGCTGCGCCCGGCTTTCACGCTCGGCGGCAGCGGCGGCGGCATCGCCCACAATGAGACGGAACTGATTGAGATTCTGACCAACGGCCTGCGCTTAAGTCGCGTCGGCGAGGTGCTGGTGGAGCGCTGCATTGCGGGGTGGAAAGAGATCGAGTATGAGGTGATGCGGGACGCCGCAGGCAACTGCATTACCGTTTGTAATATGGAAAACATCGACCCGGTGGGCGTGCATACGGGCGACTCCATCGTCGTGGCGCCCTCCCAGACGCTGGGCGACAAGGAGTACCAGATGCTCCGCTCCTCGGCGTTGAATATCATCACCGAGCTGGGAATCACCGGCGGCTGCAACGTGCAGTACGCCCTGAACCCGGACTCGTTTGAGTATTGCGTGATCGAGGTAAACCCCCGTGTGAGCCGTTCCTCGGCGCTGGCTTCCAAGGCGACGGGCTACCCCATTGCGAAGGTGGCGGCGAAAATCGCCATCGGCTATACCTTAGATGAGATTAAAAACGCGGTGACGCAGAAGACCTACGCCAGCTTCGAGCCGATGCTGGACTACTGCGTGGTAAAAATTCCGCGCCTTCCTTTTGATAAGTTTATCACGGCAAAGCGGACGCTGACCACACAGATGAAAGCGACCGGCGAGGTCATGAGCATCTGTACGAATTTCGAGGGCGCACTGATGAAAGCCATCCGCTCCCTGGAACAGCATGCGGACAGCCTGTTTACCCAGGAGTATCGCGATCTTTCCTACGATGAGCTGGTGGAGAAGCTGAAGGTGGTGGATGACCGCCGCATCTGGGTCATCGCTGAGGCCTGCCACCGGGGCATGTCCTATGACACGATCTATGAACTGACAAAGATTGACCGGTGGTTTATCGACAAAATTTCCATTATCGTGGAGATGGAGCGCCGTCTGATCAGTGAGCCTCTGACGGTGGAATTGTTAAAAGAAGCCAAGCGGATTGAGTTCCCGGATAACGTGATTTCACACCTCACCGGCAAGAGCGAGGCTTATATCAAAAATATGCGTTATGAGAACGGTATCACGGCATCCTTTAAAATGGTGGATACCTGCGCCGCGGAGTTTGCGGCGGCCACGCCGTATTACTACTCCTGTTTCGATGGCGAGAATGAGGCGGACGGTGCGACGGACCGGAAGAAGATCCTTGCCCTGGGCTCCGGTCCCATCCGCATCGGGCAGGGAATTGAGTTTGACTTCTGCTCCGTACACTGCACCTGGTCCTTTGCGAAAGCAGGATATGAGACGATTATCATCAATAACAACCCGGAGACGGTTTCCACCGATTTCGATATCGCGGACAAGTTGTACTTTGAGCCGCTGACGCCGGAGGATGTGGAGAATGTCGTCCGCGTGGAGAAGCCGGACGGCGCGGTGGTGCAGTTCGGCGGTCAGACCGCCATCAAACTTACCGAGCATCTGATGAAGATGGGCGTCCCGATTCTCGGCACGAAAGCGGAGGATGTGGATGCGGCGGAGGACCGTGAACTGTTCGACCAGATTCTGCAGAAAACCCACATACCCAGAGCCGCCGGCGGCACGGTGTTCACCGCGCAGGAGGCGAAAGAAGTGGCGAACCGCCTGGGTTACCCGGTGCTGGTGCGTCCGTCCTACGTCCTCGGCGGACAGGGTATGCATATTGCTTTCAACGACGATGAAATTGTAGAGTTTATCGATACGATTAACCAGATCGCGCAGGATCACCCGATTCTGATCGACAAATACCTGATGGGCAAGGAAATCGAGGTCGACGCTGTCTGCGACGGCACGGATATCCTGATTCCGGGTATCATGGAGCATATCGAGCGGACCGGCGTTCACTCCGGCGACAGTATCTCGGTGTATCCGGCTCCCACGATCTCGGATGAGGTGAAGAAGGTTATTGTCGACTACACGAAGCGACTGGCACAGGCGCTCCACGTTGTGGGTCTGATCAATATTCAGTTTATTGTTATGGATGGCGAAGTTTACGTGATCGAGGTGAATCCCCGGTCCTCCCGTACTGTGCCGTATATCAGCAAGGTAACCGGAATTCCCATTGTGGACCTGGCGACCCGGGTGATTCTCGGAGAGAGTCTGAGGGGAATGGGCTACACAACGGATATCGCGCCGGAGGCGGATTATGTGGCCATCAAGATGCCGGTATTTTCCTTTGAGAAGCTCCGCGGAGCGGAGATCAGCCTGGGGCCGGAGATGAAGTCCACCGGCGAATGCCTCGGCATTGCGAAGACCTTCAACGAGGCGCTCTACAAAGCCTTTCTCGGCGCCGGTATTCATCTGCCGAAGTATAAGCAGATGATCATCACGGTCAACGACAAGGATAAGCCGGAGGCGGTCGGTGTGGCGAAGCGTTTTGAAAAGCTCGGTTACCGCATCTACGCGACCCGCAGTACCGCGAAATATCTGCAGGAGCACGGGGTAAACGCTCTCCGCGTCAACAAGATATCCCAGGAGTCGCCCAACGTGATGGATCTGATCCTCGGACACAAAATTGACCTGGTTATTGATACGCCGACCCAGGGTCGCGACAAGTCCCGCGACGGCTTCCTGATCCGCAGAAACGCCATCGAGACCGGCGTACACTGCCTGACTTCTATGGATACGGCAAACGCGCTGGCGCTGTCCCTGGAGACGGCACGGGATGAGATGACGATGATTGATATCGCAACGGTGAAAAATATGTGATGAGGATTGCGGGATAAGAGAGATAGGAAATCTTTGATTTCTGTGATCGAACTTATGCATAGCTGTGGTTTTTACGGAGCAATCCGTGGGTATCATCATCTATACGGGTCTGAGAATGCAATGACGTCTGGCACATCTTGTGCGAACGTTTTCAGACCCTGTGAAAAAAGAAAATTTGTAAGGAAAAGAGCTTCCTGTATAATACAAGTATAGGAATTCCGAGAAAGAAGGTTGAAA
>JAJBTR010000238.1 GCA_020860745.1 Lachnospiraceae bacterium
CGTTAAATTCAGCATTTATCTTATGTTTAAAATTTCTTCATGAAACAACCCTGCCGCCCGCGGCGGGTTTTTTTCTTTTTTTACATCATTCCACCCATTCCAGGGTCGCCTGCCGGCATTGCCGGAGTATTTTCTTTAATCTCTGCTACCACAGACTCTGTGGTAAGAAGTGTGGATGCTACGCTTGTCGCGTTCTGCAGCGCGCTTCTGGTTACTTTTACAGGATCGATAATGCCTTCAGACATCATGTCAACATATACTTCTTTCGCCGCATCGAAACCGATTCCGGGCTCTGCCTCACGTACTTTGTTAATGATAACTGCACCCTCAAGGCCTGCATTGGCTGCGATATAGTAAAGCGGAGACTCAAGCGCTTTCAGGATAACCTTCGCACCGGTCTTTTCATCGCCGTCCAGCGTATCAGCCAGCTTTTCTACCTCTTTTGCAGCATGAATATAAGCGGAACCGCCGCCTGCGATGATGCCTTCTTCCACAGCTGCCTTGGTAGCTGCCAGCGCATCCTCCATACGGAGCTTGCTCTCTTTCATCTCTGCCTCGGTCGCCGCGCCGACACGGATTACCGCTACGCCGCCTGCCAGCTTGGCAAGTCTCTCCTGCAGCTTCTCGCGGTCAAAGTCAGATGTAGTATCCTCAATCTCTTTGCGAATCTGGCTGATTCTTGCCTGGATGGCAGCAGAATCACCCTCGCCGTCTACGATAATCGTATTCTCTTTCTGTACTTTTACGGACTTTGCACGGCCGAGCATGTCGATGGTCGCCTCTTTCAGTTCCAGGCCGACTTCCTCGGAAATTACCTGGCCGCCGGTCAGAATTGCGATATCCTGCAGCATTGCTTTTCTTCTATCGCCGTATCCCGGAGCTTTTACAGCCGCCACGGTGAATGTGCCGCGCAGCTTGTTGACGATCAGTGTGGTAAGCGCCTCACCCTCGATGTCCTCAGCGATGATCAGCAGCTTCCGTCCGGCCTGCACAATCTGCTCCAGCAGAGGAAGAATCTCCTGGATGTTGCTGATCTTTTTATCCGTGATCAGAATATACGGATCATCCAGATTTGCTTCCATCTTATCCATGTCTGTCGCCATGTAAGCAGAAATATAGCCGCGGTCAAACTGCATACCTTCCACCAGATCCAGCTCGGTCTGCATGGTCTTGGATTCCTCGATGGTGATGACGCCGTCGCCGGTTACTTTTTCCATCGCGTCAGCTACCATAGCGCCGACTCCCTCATCTCCTGCAGAGATGGATGCCACTTTCGCGATATGATCCTTGCCGTTTACTTTCTGGCTCATGGAAGCGATCGCGTCCACAGCCACATCGGTAGCTTTCTTCATACCGCGGCGCATGATAATCGGATTCGCACCTGCCTCGAGGTTCTTCATACCCTCTTTGATCATTGCCTGCGCCAGCACGGTAGCGGTGGTTGTACCGTCACCTGCCACATCGTTGGTCTTGGTGGCAGCTTCCTTTACCAGCTGTGCTCCCATATTCTCAAACGCATCTGCCAGCTCGATGTCCTTCGCGATCGTCACACCGTCGTTGGTGATCAGCGGAGTGCCGTAAGATTTATCCAGAACAACGTTTCTTCCCTTCGGTCCCAACGTCACTCTGACGGTATCTGCAAGCTTATCTACGCCTGCTTCCAATGCTTTTCTGGCCTCTGTTCCATATTTTAATTCTTTTGCCATGATGGAAAATCCTCCTTAATTCCTGAAATTATTATAATACAATTCTTTTGCAGTCCGGCTTCACCGGTACGAAACCCTTCGCCTGCTGCGCTGCTTTATACTTTTTACTCTACAATCGCCAGAATATCATTCTGCTTTACGATGATGTATTCCTCGCCGTCCAGCTTCACCTCGTTGCCCGCATACTTGGAGTAAATAACTTTATCTCCTTCTTTTACAAGCATCTCTACCTGCTTGCCGTCTACCAGTCCGCCGGGGCCAACCGCAATCACCTCAGCCTCCTGCGGCTTCTCCTGGGAAGAACTGGTCAGGATGATACCGGACTTGGTCGTCTCTTCCGCTTCCAACTGTTTCAATACAACTCTGTCACACAAAGGCACTAACTTCATGATAAATCCTCCTTTTTAATATACATATCTGCTTTATTTTGTTAGCACTCATTTGTACCGAGTGCTAACCACTGGTCATATAATAGTAACTTTTACCCCGGTGCGCAAATTCATTCACTTTCAAAAAACAACGTTCACTATATCTTATTCTCTCGCATACTCTTTTATACTCACTTTTTCATACTATTTTATTTCTTTTGTATTTTTTGCATGTATTTTTTCATAACCAGACTTCTATTAAATCAGTGCAAACCGCTTTCACGCGTTATAAATACCTTCCTAATTAATATCATCCGTCAGATAGTGCGCGGGCTTTTTCGCCACGTCCGTCCCGTTGCCCATGACAATTCCGGTTCCCACATAATCCAGCATATCAAGATCATTCGCACTGTCCCCGAATGCACAGGTGTCTTTCCTGTCCACGCCCAGCAGATCGCAGACCGCTGCAATCCCCGTCGCCTTGGAATATCCTTTTGGAACAACCTCCATGACGATATCCCCGTGCACCAGAAACTCATAGTCATCCTTCAGCGCCTCAATGACCTCACGGTAATTTGTGCCTCCGATCAGCACACTGAACTTGCTGACCTCCCAGTTTTTTCGGTTATCCCGGATCGGCTCGATATAATCTTTCATAACCTCCAGCAAAAACCTCCCATAGCCGTCCCGGCTGATGATATCCGCATCCATAAACAGCATATCGCGCCCTTCCATGACCATCGGCATATCATAATCGTAAAACATCTGCACCGACCGTGCCAGCAGCTCACCCTCCACTTTCTTAGATAAAACCTCACGGCCGTGATATTCAATATGCGTGCCGCAGCCGCTTAAGACCC
>JAJBTR010000154.1:0-1752 GCA_020860745.1 Lachnospiraceae bacterium
GAGGGCAAATACATCACCTCCCGCCACATCCGCGACCGGCTGTTCCGGGAATTAAACACCGACGTTTCCCTCCGCGTGGAGGAGACAGACAGCGCCGACTGTTTCAAAGTGTCAGGCCGCGGTGAGCTGCACCTGTCCGTCCTGATTGAGAACATGCGGCGGGAAGGCTACGAGTTTGCGGTTTCCAAGGCGGAGGTGCTTTACCACACCGATGAAAATGGAAAAAAGACTGAGCCCATGGAACTGGTCTATGTGGACATTCCGGATGAATTTTCCGGCGTTGTCATTGAAAAGCTGAGCCAGAGAAAAGGCGAACTACAGAACATGGGCGGCATCAGCGGCGGTTATACCCGTCTCACTTTCCGCATTCCTTCCCGCGGTCTCATCGGCTACCGGGGCGATTTCCTCACCGACACCAAAGGCAACGGCATCATGAATACCATTTTCGACGGCTATGAACCCTACAAGGGCGATATCCAGTACCGGAAGCTGGGCTCCCTCATCGCCTTTGAGCCCGGCGAATCCGTGACCTATGGACTGTTTTCCGCGCAGGACCGCGGCTCTCTCTTTATCGGGCCGGGAGAAAAGGTTTACTCCGGCATGATCGTGGGCGAGTGCTCCCGCCAGGAGGATATCGAACTGAATGTCTGCAAGAAAAAGCATCTGACCAACACCCGCTCCTCCTCCGCGGACGAAGCGCTGACGCTGACGCCGCCGAGGATCCTGAGTCTGGAGCAGGCGCTGGATTTCATCGACACAGATGAACTTCTGGAGGTCACGCCGAAGAGTCTGCGGCTGCGGAAAAAGATTCTGGATCCGACCTTGAGAAAACGGGCTGCCATGCGAAAGCATCAATAAGGAACTTTCTTCTGATAATACCCGGGCCATAATAGTGAGATTAGAAATCTTTGATTTCTGTAATCGAACTTATGCAAAGCAGATCCTATACAGAGGGTTTTCTATCTGACAAGTGATCCTGCGGCCCGCAGGTATTATCAGCGGTTTCCCCCGTTTTCTGAAAAACCGCCCTCACATAACGCCCGATCTTTCCTCTCCATTTTTCTGATCTGATCCACCATCATCTCCGCACAGCGTTTGGCGCTGGCATAATTCAGATGAAGGTAGGGCACGCCGCTGCTCTTACAGGCGTCGCAGACCGTCCAGTAACCGCTATGATCCGTCTTATTAATCTGCAAAAACACAATATCAGCATTCCGGAATGGATTGATATCAATATGCGCAGACGGCGACACCACTCTCACATCCGGCAAGTACTTCAACAATTTTCTGTGAAATTCTTCAAAACCGCCATATAAAACCACCCTGAGGTTTGTTCGATAAGGGTATTGCACTGCATCTGCTGCGGCAGTACCGGTTTTTTCCCGGGCATCTTCCTCTGCCGTTTCCCCGCTTGCGTCTTCTCTCTGCTCTTTTTTCGCAATGCGGCCTTTCAGCCGTTCGATTTCCTGTTGAAGTATCCGAATCTCATGGCGGCAGGCCTGATTCTCTTTCCGCGCCTGTCTGAGTTCGCGCTCCGCATTCTCCCGTATCCGGATCTCCGCCTGTACGCTTTCCTCCACGGTCACTTCCGGCAGTATCTCTTCTCTCCGCTCCGCCGGGTAAGTGATCATGTAACGGGCGTCTTCTCTTTCCTGTCTGGCAACCTGCTGCAAGACAGCAACTATAATTGCATAATCCCGTGTTTTCCTTTCTGAACAGCCATATTCTCTGAATATCTTAACCAGACTTTTA
>JAJBTR010000154.1:1762-2927 GCA_020860745.1 Lachnospiraceae bacterium
CCTTCCTTTATCACAGGAAGTGCAAGACTCCCATTACTTTCCGGACACAGATAATCCCACTCATCCTCGTCCTCCAATTCTGCCATAAAGCTTCCGGTAAGCGGCATGTCACTCAGAGACATCATATCTTCCAGAATCATGCGTCCCAGCTTCAGTTTATAAAGCTTATCACCGGAAAGAATGGCGACAAAGGCTCCCATCGCGACAGCATCCACGGATTCCTCCGGCACATACTGCTCCCGCTCTGCCGAATTTTCCTCCAGCAGGCAATCATACTGTTCCCAGCATTCTTCCTGCAGCGCAGCCGCCTCATCATCAAACTGCTTCATCCTGGCAAAAATTGCACTCATCTCGGGAGGTACGTTAACAGGAAAACGCAGATTAACAATCTTCTTCTGTGAAAAACGGTTCCCTGTATGCGGCAGCGTCGCAGCAATATCACAGGGTGCCGGAACATCCGCAGGAGCAGCCGGAGGCGAGGATTTCTCTCTTTTCCTGTACAGTTCCTCCAATTCCCGCCTGATTTCTTCCAGAAATTTCTTCTGCCGCTGTTTTATCGCATCATACACCACCTGCATTTCCCCACGGATACACACAATCCTGCACAGAAAACGGGCATGCTTTACCACATATCGCTCATACTCCGCCTCATCGGATTTGTCCAGATACAACAGGTGGTTTTCCTCCATAAACGCTACAAGACGGTTAAATTTTTCCATAGACTGGTTGGGAACCGGCGTATAATTTTTCTTCTTTCTTCCTTTCCTGTATCCCTGCCATTCGCTTTTATCCATCATGGCTTCTGATAAAACCCGCGCCAGAAGGCATACTGCCGGCGCCAGGCGCTTTGCAGAAATGCACGAACACCTCCATTCGATATCATCGTGAATATACTCTCTCATTTCCTCACCGGTATATTCGCCGATTTTAAGCATTTTCAGCATCTGTTCTTCTGTCGGAACACACAGATTACAGCGCGCCAGATTGGCGATAATGGCAAAGGAAACGCGCTCTATATACATCAAAAAATCTTTTTCATGGGGTGAGACATAGTCAAACATTTCCGACATACGGGAATCAGCTCCAGCATTGTAATTGCTATCCTCCTGATAAATAGTAAGATTCAGCTTGTCAAAGAATTTCTGCGGAACCAGATGGTACTCTT
>JAJBTR010000206.1 GCA_020860745.1 Lachnospiraceae bacterium
ATGATTTCTATGATCAGCCAAGCAAGGAAGTCATCATCGATATTGTGGAAAAACTGACGAAGATTGTATATCCGGGTTATTTCCGCGACAGGACTTACAAAAGCTACAATGCCAAAAATCATTTGGCGACGCTGATCGAGGATGTAATGTATCGGCTTCACAAACAGATCGTGCGGGTCGGAAAGTTTTCTCCCGGATATGAAAATGTCTGCAAAGAAAAGATCGAGCATGAGGCATATCAGATCACGGTGGAGTTTTTTCACCGGATTCCCATGATTCGGGAATATCTGGAATCCGATCTGGAAGCGGCGCTTGAAGGCGACCCGGCAGCGCATAATTTTGACGAGATTATCCTGGCTTATCCGGGTCTCTATGCAATCACGGTCAACCGTCTCGCGCATGAACTTTTCCTGTTAAAGGTTCCGCTGATTCCGCGGATTATGACGGAGCACGCGCACAGCCTGACGGGGATTGACATCCACCCGGGAGCTACCATCGGACGGCATTTTTTCATCGACCACGGAACCGGCATTGTGGTTGGCGAGACCACGGTGATCGGGGATAATGTAAAAATTTACCAGGGCGTGACGCTCGGCGCGCTGTCTACCAGAGGAGGTCAGAAGCTGCGCAATGTGCGTCGACATCCCACCATTGAGGATAATGTGACCATCTATTCCGGCGCCTCTGTCCTGGGCGGGGAAACTGTGGTCGGACGGGATTCCGTTATTGGCTCCAACGCGTTTGTGACAAAATCCATACCGGCTGGGACGCGGGTCAGCATCCGCCAGCAGGAACTGCAGTTTTCCGGACAGAGAAAGAATGCAGAAAATGAATTTTCGGATGACACATGGTTTTATGTCATCTGATAATACCAGGGTCAAAATAAGTGAGATAGGAAATCTGTGATTTCCGTAATCGAACTTATACAACGTAGCAAATTTTTTAAGGTTGCGTAATCGAACTTATGCAAAGGTTAAGTGAGATAGCAAATTTTTTATTTGAGTAATCGAACTTATGCAAAGCTGTTCCTGAACGAAGCAATCCGCAGGTATCATCAGAATAATATCAGAATATAAACAGGAGAAACAAAAGCAGATGACGAAAAGAATTCGGGTCTCACAGGTGACGGTTCCTCTGCAGCATGAGATCCGGCAGGTGGTAAAAAAAGCATGCCGGGTCTCAGGCATCCGGGAATCAGACATCCTGCGTTATGAGATTGCGAAACTGTCTGTGGACGCCAGGCATAAAGAAGATGTGAAATACAGCTATTCCCTGGCTCTGCCTCTGAACCGGGGAGTCCGCTATAAAAAGGATTCCCGCTATATCCGGGAAGTTGTCTGCGCCGGATATCAACCGGAACCCACCGGAGACACACCGTTGCAGAGTCCGGTCGCTGTGATCGGCTCCGGACCGGCCGGGCTTTTCTGCGCCTATCTTCTGGCAAAAAACGGATACCGTCCGCTGGTATTTGAGCGTGGAAAATGTGTGGCAGAACGGCAGCAGGACGTGGAAAAGTTCTGGAGAGACGGCAGGCTGCTTCCTGATTCCATCGTCCAGTTCGGGCAGGGCGGCGCAGCGACTTTATCCGACGGCAAACTGAACACGCTTGTCAAAGATAAAAAGGGGCGGAATCGTTTTGTCCTGGAAACGTTTGTATCCTGCGGTGCTCCGGAGGATATTCTTTATGCGGGAAAGCCGCATATTGGCACAGATATCCTTCGCACGGTTGTATCCAACATGAGAAAAGAGATTATACGAATGGGCGGAAGTTTTTCTTTCTCATCAAAAGTTACCGATATTGAGATAATAGATGGGAAGCTTTCTTCATTAATCATAAACGATGAGAAACAGATCCCGGTGTCGGCAGCTGTTCTGGCGATCGGGCACAGTGCGCGGGATACTTTTTCTATTTTACGAGAACGTGCGGTATCCATGGAAGCGAAATCATTTGCGGTTGGATTTCGCGTGGAGCATCCGCAGGAAATGATCGACATCAGCCAGTACGGCAATGTGGCGGACAGGTAATTTTTGCCGCCTGCTCCCTACAAGCTCACCAATCAGGCTGCAAACTGCCGGAGCGTTTACTCGTTTTGCATTTGTCCCGGCGGTTACGTGGTCAACGCATCATCCGAAGATGAGCATCTGGCGGTTAACGGGATGAGCTTCCGCGCCAGAGACAGCAAAAATGCCAACAGTGCGGTGATTATCTCCGTGACGCCCGAGGATTTTCCGAATCCGGAAGATCCGCTATCCGGCATTTCTTTTCAAAGAACGCTGGAGAGGAGGGCGTGGCAGGCCGGCAGGGGGAGAATTCCGCAGCAGAAATTCTGCGATTTTGAGGCTGCCCGACTCGATGACACGGAAGCAAATAATGTTCCTCTATCCGGCGATAGGAAAGGCACGGAAGTAAATAATGTTTCTTTGTCCGGCGATAGAAAAGACACGGAAGTAGATAACGTTCTCCTACCCGACGATAGGAAAAGCGCAGAAGCGAATAATATTCCTCTGTCTGGATATAAGAAAGCGAGTACCGGAGATTCTATGAATTGCCATACAGGAATAAAAAAATTCACCTCCTGCGCGAAAGGAGCCTCCGTACAGGCTGATCTCCGCGGCATCCTGCCGGATACGCTGCGCACCGCCTTTATTGAAGGCATGCACGCTTTCGGGAAAAAAATCGCCGGTTTTGACCGGCCGGACACAATTTTGTCCGCGGTAGAGAGCAGAACATCTTCCCCGCTCCGCATTGTGCGGGACGAGACGTTTCAGAGCAATATCCGCGGATTGTACCCCTGCGGAGAGGGAGCCGGGTATGCGGGCGGCATCACATCAGCGGCAATGGACGGCTTGAAAGTGGCCGAAGCGATCATGAGATATTATTGTCCGTTCAGGAATGAGATGGAACATGATCATGATGTATAGT
>JAJBTR010000338.1 GCA_020860745.1 Lachnospiraceae bacterium
ATGTATAGTCGTGCATAACAAATGATCCAACCCTGTTGACGAAGAAAGTTTTTATGATAATATAAAGTCGACTTTATATTTTCGTTAAAATATTTCCATAGCTAATCTCACATATTATAGAGATTCCAATGCGAAAGAGATTGATTTATTTATGGAACATAACAACAGGATTCATCCGCTGGAAATAAAAATGTCAGCAACCCTGACCGCCGCATTATAAAAAATATGATTTTCCTGATAAAGCCAATATAGAGCGGGGCGAGGGTGGTATCGTATGTATGTGCGAAGAGGTGATCCCGATTGACAGTAAAAATTACTTTATACCATGCAACCTGTTATGAGATCTTTCGGGGCAGAGTTTTAAAATTATCCTGACAGGTATGAAGGAGAACAAGATACATGGACAGAAAAAGTGTGGACATGGAGCAGATCACGCCCATGATGAGACAATATCTGGAGACGAAAGACGCCTACCCGGACTGTATTCTTTTTTACCGTCTGGGTGATTTTTATGAGATGTTTTTTGATGACGCCGTTTTAGTCTCCCGGGAACTGGAGCTGACGCTGACCGGTAAAAGCTGCGGTCTGGAAGAGCGTGCGCCCATGTGCGGCGTTCCTTTTCATGCTGTGGACGGTTATCTGACCCGCCTTGTCTCGAAAGGCTACAAGGTAGCGATCTGTGAGCAGATGGAGGATCCGAAGGAGGCCAAAGGTCTCGTGAAGCGCGAAGTGGTGCGGATCGTGACGCCGGGAACCAATCTTGATACCGCCTCCCTGGATGAAAGTAAAAATAATTATATCATGAGTGTGGTTTATGTGGACGGACGGTATGGGATTTCCACCGCGGATGTGACCACCGGCGATTTTTTCGTGACGGAGGTAGATTCGGAGCGGAAGCTGCTGGATGAGATCGGCAAGTATATGCCGTCCGAACTCATCTGCAATGAGACGTTCCTGATGAGCGGCCTGGATTTTGACGATCTGCGTCACCGCCTGTCAATCGCGATTTACTCACTGGATGCCGCATACTTTGATGATCAGACGGCGCAATCGACATTGACGGAGCATTTTCATGTAGAGAGCCTGGATAGTCTGGGACTCGGCAATTACGACTGCGGTATCATTGCAGCCGGTTCCCTCCTGCAGTATTTAAAGGAACTGCAAAAGACATCGCTCTCCCATATGACGCACATTGAGCCGTACACCACAGGGAAATACATGATTCTTGACAACTCGACCCGGCGGAATCTGGAGCTGGTGGAGACTCTGCGGGAAAAACAGAAGCGCGGTTCTCTTCTGTGGGTACTGGATAAGACAAAGACTGCGATGGGTGCACGGACGCTGCGCAGCTACATCGAGCAGCCGCTGATTGACAAGTCTGCCATTGAAAAACGTCTGGATGCGGTTGCTGAATTAAACGCGAATATGATCAACCGGGAGGAATTGCGGGAATACTTAAATCCCGTCTACGATCTGGAACGCCTGATCAGCCGGGTCGTCTACCATACGGCGAACCCGCGGGATCTGATTGCCTTTAAGACCTCGCTTCAGATGCTTCCCGCGATCAAAACGCTGATGAATGATTTTTCCTCCGGTCTGCTCTGTAAACTAAACCAAGATCTGGATACGCTGGATGACATCTGTGATCTGATTGACCGGGCGATTGAGGATGATCCGCCCATCTCTGTCCGTGAAGGCGGCATGATCAAAGACGGTTATAATCCGGAGGTTGACCGCCTCAGGAAAGCAAAGACGGAGGGAAAATCCTGGCTTGCAAAAGTGGAAGAGGAAGAGCGGGAAAAAACCGGTATCAAAAATCTTCGCATCCGTTTTAACAAGGTCTTCGGGTATTATCTGGAAGTGACCAACTCGTTTAAAGACCTGGTTCCGGATTATTATACGAGAAAACAGACGCTGACCAACGCGGAGCGCTACATCACACCGGAATTAAAAGAGCTGGAGGAGACGATCCTGGGCGCGGAGGACAAGCTGACTGCGCTGGAATATGATCTCTTCTGCCAGGTGCGCAGCGAGATCGCCGCACAGGTGGAGCGGATTCAGACCACGGCAAAGGCGGTGGCTGCGATTGATGTCTTCGCCTCCCTGGCCGCGGTGGCTTCCACTAACAACTATGTCCGCCCGAAAATCAACGAGAAGGGTGTTCTGAAAATCAAAAACGGCCGCCATCCGGTGGTAGAGCGTATGATGAACAACGATATGTTCATCGCCAATGACACATTTCTGGATAGCAAAAACAACCGCATTTCCATTATCACAGGACCGAACATGGCGGGGAAATCCACTTACATGCGGCAGAATGCGCTGATCGTTCTGATGGCGCAGATCGGCTCCTTTGTCCCGGCAGAGAAAGCCAATATCGGCATCGTGGATCGTATCTTCACCAGGGTCGGTGCCTCCGATGATCTGGCCTCCGGGCAGAGCACGTTTATGGTGGAGATGACGGAGGTGGCAAACATTCTGCGGAACGCCACGGGGAGCAGCCTCCTGATTCTGGACGAGATCGGGCGCGGCACCAGCACGATCGACGGCCTGGCAATCGCCTGGGCGGTGGTGGAACACATCAGCAACCCTAAAATACTGGGTGCTAAGACATTGTTTGCCACGCATTACCATGAGCTGACTGAACTGGAGGGGAAGCTCTCCAATGTACATAATTACTGCATCGCCGTCAAGGAAAAAGGGGACGACATTGTTTTCCTGCGAAAAATCATTCCCGGCGGCGCGGATAAAAGCTACGGGATCCAGGTCGCCAAGCTGGCCGGTCTGCCGAACATCGTCATTGACCGGGCAAAAGCCATCTGTGAGGAGCTGGAACAGTCGAACTTAAATAATATCACGCGGAATCTGGATGTGGGAGCGCTGACGGATGCGGCGACGAGACGCAAACCGGACGATGTGGATCTGGCACAGATTTCTCTGTTTGATACGGTGAAAGATGATGATATTATAAAGGAACTGTCGGAGATTGATCTGGCTCATATTACACCGTTTGACGCGATGAACAAGCTGTATGAGCTGCAGAACAAAGTCAGGAATCGGTGGTAGAGGAGAGAAGCATGCCTAAAATTGAATTGCTTGATGAACAGACGATTGATAAGATTGCCGCCGGTGAGGTGGTGGAGCGGCCGTCCTCCGTGGTAAAAGAGCTGGTGGAGAACGCGATCGATGCGCGGGCCACGGCTGTCACGGTGGAAATCCGGGATGGCGGCACCACGCTGATTCGGATCACCGATAACGGGTGCGGTATTGAGAAAGAGCAGATTCCCATTGCTTTTTTCCGCCATTCTACGAGCAAAATCCGATCAGTGGAAGACCTTATCACGATTTCTTCTCTCGGATTCCGCGGTGAGGCGCTCTCCAGCATTGCCTCTGTCTCGCAGGTGGAGCTGATCACGAAGACGATGGAAAGCCTGACCGGCTGCCGTTACCTGATTGAAGGCGGGAAGGAGATTTTGCTGGAGGAGACCGGTGCGCCGGACGGCACGACCTTTCTCGTGAAAAATCTGTTTTACAATACGCCGGCCCGAAGAAAGTTTTTGAAATCTCCCCAGACTGAAGCAGGTTATATCAGCGACATGATGGAGCGGATTGCGCTGTCCCACCCGGATATTTCGTTTAAATTTATCAACAACGGACAGATTCGCCTCCACACCTCCGGCAATTCCCGGCTGAAAGACATTATTTATCACATTTACGGGCGGGATATCGCTGCCAATCTGCTGGAGGTGAACGGTGAATTTGAAGGGTTCTCGGTGTCCGGTTTCATCGGCAAACCGGTCGTTTCCAGGGGCAACCGCAATTTTGAGAGTTATTTTATCAACGGAAGATATATCAAAAGCAAGCTGATCGCGAAAGCCATCGAGGATGGTTATCACGGGTTTATGATGCAGCATAAATATCCGTTTACGGTGCTTCTGATCAGCGTCGACGGGAAGCTGGTGGACGTCAACGTACATCCAAACAAGATGGAACTGCGGTTTTCTGATGGAGAACAGCTGTACCGCAGTCTGTTTCATCTGATTCAAAGCATATTAAAAAACCGGAAGCTGATTGCGGATGTCGGTCTGGAATCCGGGAAGAAAGCGAATGCGAAGCCGACGTATGATAAAAATCAAATTCCCGAACCGTTTGAAAAAAACCGCCTCAGACAGGTGCGGGAAGAAGAGGGAAAAGAGGATACCGGCAGGAGCTCTGCAGATTCTTTTCTTCATACAGCGGAACCGCAGCCGCCGGAAGCCTCAATAGAGCGGGAGATTCCGGTTAGTCAGAGTGTGAGAGAGCCTCTGCGGTACGGAAATCTTTCTGCACCGAATCGAGACAAAGATTCGGGTGATACAGCTTCTCACAGACAGGTGGCCAATGGAGAAGATTTATTGCAGAACAATCAACTGTTTCCGGACACAGATTCTGCGCACCAGAATCACCAGCTGACACGGGAATCTGATACGCTGCGGCAGAATCAGATATCCCGGCAAAACCAGGCAGTGCCGGATCACGAAACAGAACAGCAGCCGATGCAGCAGACCCTGGCGGACTATGATCTCCCGGAGACAGACCCGCCTGCTCTCCGAGGAGACAAAGCCGAAGCACCGCATCATCGGACAGCTGTTTGAAACCTACTG
The DNA here is from genome assembly GCA_020860745.1 of Lachnospiraceae bacterium. Taxonomy (GTDB): domain Bacteria; phylum Bacillota; class Clostridia; order Lachnospirales; family Lachnospiraceae; genus Eubacterium_I. The sequence goes on from JAJBTR010000338.1 coordinate 4,644, forward strand.
GCTGGTGGAATTCCAGGATCGTTTTTACATGATCGACCAGCATGCGGCTCACGAGAAAATCCTGTTTGAGCAGATGATGCGGTGTTACCGTGAAAAGGAATTTACTTCCCAGATGATCAGCCCGCCGATTCTTCTTTCACTGTCCATGCAGGAGGAGATGCTTTTAAATAAATACAAATCAGAATTTGAAAAGCTCGGATTTGTCATTGAACCTTTCGGCGGAAAAGAGTATACGGTCAGCGCGGTACCGGCAGACCTTTACGGCCTGAATGCCCGGAATCTGCTGCTGGAACTGATTGATGATCTGAGCGCAGTCTCGGAAAAGGATACGCCGGAGATGGTTCTGGAAAAAATTGCCGGAATGTCCTGCAAAGCTGCCGTGAAAGGAAATAACCGACTGTCCCGCGCGGAAGCGGAGCAGCTGATCAGTGATCTGCTGAAACTGGAAAACCCTTACTTCTGTCCGCACGGCAGACCGGTTATTGTCTCCATGACAAAGTATGAAATTGAGAAAAAATTCAAGCGGATTGTGTGATAATACATTTTTCGTTCGGCGGTAATTCTTCTGGGGATATTATGCAGGAAATAGCACGGTGCGTCATCAAACAGATACAGGATAATTGATATATGGATTTAAAACCTTATGAAAATCAGAGACTAAAACAGGATACATCTGAAAAAATACCGTGGAAAAAAACAGAAAACAAACCCTTAGTCGTTCTGACAGGTCCAACCGCCGTAGGAAAAACGGATTTATCCATCCGTCTTGCAAAAGCGATCAACGGAGCCGTGATTTCCGCAGAGTCGATGCAGGTTTACAGAGGTATGGATATCGGATCGGCAAAAATCCGGCCGGAGGAGATGGATGGTGTGCCTCATTATCTGGTGGACATTCTGGATCCTTCCGAAGAGTTTCATGTGGTCCGTTTTCAAGAACTGGCAAAACAGGCGATGGCAGAGATATGCGCGAACGGGCAGATACCAATCGTCGTGGGCGGTACCGGATTTTATATTCAGGCTCTGCTGTACGACATTGATTTTACCTCCCAGGATGAGGATACTGCCCTGCGGGAATCGTATGAAAGGCTGGCGGAGGAAAAAGGGGCGCACTGGCTCCACGAAAAGCTCAGTGCGGTGGATCCTGTCTCGGCGGAAATCATTCACGAGAACAACGTAAAACGCGTGATCCGCGCACTGGAATTTTATGATAAATCCGGTCAGCCGATCTCGGAACACAATGCAGCGGAAAGGGAAAAATCTTCTCCTTACAATTTCTGTTATTTTGTACTGAATGATGACCGCGCCAGGATATACGAACGCATCGACCGGAGAGTGGATCAGATGCTGGAAAACGGACTGGTCGATGAGGTGAAAGTGTTGAGGGAAAAAGGCTGCAATAAGAATATGGTGGCCATGCAGGGGCTCGGCTACAAGGAAATCCTGTCCTGGCTGGACGGAGAGATCACTTATGAGGAAGCGGTCTATAAAATTAAGCGCGGCACCCGGCACTTTGCAAAACGGCAGCTTACCTGGTTCCGGCGGGAACGGGATGTCATCTGGGTAGACAAATCAGTATATTGCAGTGAAGATGCTATGCTGGATTTTATTTTGCAGAGGTTAGAAGAGGCTGATATATTTGTTTCACAATGCCCTTGATGAGAAGATATGATGCGTGCAAAGCCGGAAAATATATGCTGGCATGTATTTGACGAGTGACGAATTGGAATGTGATGAAATCACGATATATAGGACAGGTTTTTATAAAAATACAGGAGATGTCACAATACAATGAAAGATAAAATCAGAGAAAAATATAACGAACTCGGTATTTCACCAGAGGTTTATGATTTCGGTTCCCGGATAGAAGAATCCCTGAAAACGCGTTTTGACGAAATCGACGAGATGGTTGAATACAATCAGATGAAAGTCATCCAGGCGATGCAGAAATGCCATGTGAGCGCGGAGTGTTTCCAGTCCACCTCCGGATACGGATATGACGACCACGGGCGCGACACGTTGGAGGAGGTTTACGCTGCGTGCTTTTGCGGGGAGGCAGCTCTTGTACGCCCGCAGATCACCTGCGGTACCCATGCCCTGGCTCTGGCACTAATGTCAAATTTACGTCCGGGGGACGAGTTGCTCTCTCCTGTCGGGAAACCATATGATACACTGGAGGAAGTCATCGGCATCCGTCCGTCGCGGGGGTCTCTCGCAGAGTACGGCATCACTTATCGCCAGGTCGACCTCATAGACAACCGGGATTTTGATTATAAAGGGATACGGAATGCCATCAACGACCGCACCCGGCTGGTTACCATTCAGCGCTCCAAAGGCTATCAGACCCGCCCCTCTTTTTCCGTGGAGCAGATCGGTAATCTGATTTCTTTTGTAAAATCCATCAAACCGGATGTGATCTGTATGGTGGACAACTGCTACGGAGAATTTGTGGAGGAAAGAGAGCCGCTGGAAGTCGGCGCGGACATGATGGTGGGGTCTCTGATCAAAAATCTGGGCGGAGGACTGGCTCCGATCGGCGGCTATATCGTCGGACGGAAGGATTGTGTGGAAAATGCGGCCTGCCGACTGACTGCACCGGGACTCGGGAAGGAAGTCGGAGCTTCCCTAGGCGTAACCCGTTCCTTTTATCAGGGATTGTTTCAGGCTCCCACCGTCGTCGGCGGGGCGCTGAAAGGCGCGATTTTTGCAGCCAACATCTATGAAAAGCTTGGATTCCCTGTCATTCCCAATGGAACGGAGTCCAGACATGACATCATTCAGGCTGTCACGCTCGGGACACCGGAGGGTGTCATTGCTTTCTGCCAGGGAATCCAGGCGGCGGCGCCGGTGGATTCCTATGTAATGCCGGAGCCCTGGGATATGCCCGGCTATGACAGCAAGGTCATTATGGCGGCGGGCGCTTTTGTTCAGGGTTCCTCCATTGAACTGAGCGCCGATGCGCCGATCAAACCGCCCTACGCGGTATATTTTCAGGGGGGACTGACCTGGCAGCATGCGAAGCTGGGGATCCTTATGACCCTGCAGAAGCTCGTGGAAGCAGGAGAAGTCAGTATTTAGCTTTTCGAGATATACCGTCAGATATTTTAAAGAAAAGTTCATTTTTTTATGGTATACATCGTATTTTTTTTGTGCTATGATGATATATGTCCGCAATGAGAGAGTAGACAGGACATATATGAAACAGACTTTGACAATGAAAGAAATGTCGGATCAGGAGAAGCCCTATGAGAAATGTTTTCTTCAGGGAGCTTCCAGCCTGTCAGACGCGGAACTGATCAGTGTGATCATCCGCACCGGAGCGGCCGGAGAGAAGAGTACTGATCTGGCAGCGCGGGTTCTGAATGCCGGGCCGGACGGGTTACTGAATCTGATCCGTCTCCCGATCAATGATCTCATGCAGATCCGGGGAATTGGCCGTGTGAAAGCAATTCAGTTAAAATGTGCGGGCGAGCTTTCGCGAAGAATAGCGGCTGCCTCACGCCATATTAATCCGGTTTTTGATGGACCGGAGGAGATCGCCGCTTATTATATGGAACGGCTGCGTCATGAGATGCGGGAGTGCCTGATGCTCGCCATGTTTGACCGGAAAAATATGCTTCTGGGTGATGAAGTGATTTCAGTAGGCACATCCAACGCGTCTCTGATCTCACCGGGAGAGGTATACAAAACCGCGTTGCTGAGCCGGGCAGAGTTTATTGTTCTGCTGCACAATCATCCCAGCGGGAACCCGGAACCGAGCCGGGAAGATTTACAGGTTACTTCCCGTATCCGCCGATGCGGGGAGCTTCTGGACATTCCTCTCATGGACCATGTTATTATCGGAGATAATTGTTTTTTCAGCTTTCGTGCAGAGGGCGTTCTTGCAGAGGATGATCGTTGTTTTTTACAAAGTCAGACATAAAACGGCTGTTTTTGCGTATGCGGGGCGTAAAGTTTTGAATCGGAACGAACGGGATACTACACAGGTGTGAGATACCGGCATCGGCTGGAAGCATCGCGAAAGAATAACATACTTTACACAGGAAAGGGAGAGTAAGATGGCAAACGTTTACGGCGTTGATCTGGGGACATGCAACCTGAAAATATATAATAAACATACAAACAAGATTATAAAAGAAAAAAATACCATTTCCATTATCAATAAAAATCAATTATATGCTTATGGTGACAACGCTTACGCCATGTATGAAAAAGCGCCCGATACCATACAGGTTTCTTTTCCTGTCGTAGGCGGAGTGATTGCAGATTATAATAATGTCCAGATTATGATCCAGGAGTTGCTGGAGAAGACGTCAAAAGGTCATGTGCGCGGCTCTGAATTTATTGTGGCGGTTCCCACAGACATCACGGAGGTAGAAAAGAAAGCCTTTTTTGACTTGTTTTTTAAGAGTAAAATGAAGCCGAAATCCGTGCTGCTCTGTGACAAGCCGATTGCTGACGCGGTAGGTCTCGGACTTGATGTAAATCAGCCTACCGGCATCATGGTTGTGGATATGGGCGCGGATACGACAGAAATCTCTGTGATTTCCCTCGGCGGACTTGTTTTAAGTGATCTGCTTCATTTCGGAGGCAACCGTCTGGACGAGTCTATCATTTCCTATATTAAAAAATCGTTCAATCTGGTGATCGGGCAGAAGACAGCCATGCAGCTCAAGGAAGAGATCGGCAGTGCTCTCCCGGATATGGACAGAGAACTGACCGTGGTAGGTCTGGATGTGGTGAGCGGACTGCCCATTGAGGTCAGGATAGACTCATCCATTGTATATGAGGCCATGAAAGACAGCCTTGCCTCGATCTGCAGCTCCATCAAGATGATACTGGAGAAGACACCGCCGGAGCTTTCCAGGGATATTATCCATTCCGGAATTTATCTGACAGGAGGCGGTTCAAAAGTTGCAAACCTGGACAAACTGTTTACTGATATCACAAATATTGCTGTAAATACCTGCGAGGATCCGGATGAAACCGTGGTGCGCGGCCTGAGTCTGGTCGTGACCAGCGATAAATTTAAGCATCTGGCCTACAGCATGCGGACGAGAATTTTCAGATGATGAGGCTGTTTATCTATGAATCGTAAAAAGAAAAAAAAATTCCCGGCAAAGTATATTTTGCTGATTATGTCCATCTTCTGTCTGGTGATCATCGGATGCAGTGTAAAGCTTTCTTTTTCCGGGACTGCAGCGAATACCGTGATCGGTTATGTGATTATCCCCATGCAGAAAGGGATCAATCAGGTGGGTACTTTCCTAAATGATATGAGAGACAATTTTGTATCAAAGCAGGAGCTGCAGGAGGAGAACGAGGCGCTGGAGGAACAGGTGGCAAGCCTGCAGGAAGAGCTGAATCAGGTACAGATTGACCAGGAGGAGCTGGAGCAGTTGCAGGAGCTTTATGATATGGACCAGACCTGGTCGGATTACGATAAGGTGGCCGCCAGTGTGATCGGCAAGGACAGCGGCAACTGGTTTTCCACTTTTCTCATTGATAAGGGTACCAACGACGGCGTATCGGAGGGCATGAATGTCATTGCCGATGGCGGACTTGCCGGTATTGTAACGGACGTTGGCCCGAATTATGCGACCATCCGCTCTATTATTGACGATAGCAGCAACGTCAGCTGCAAGGATCTTTCTACCGGTGATCTGATGATTGTCAGCGGTGATCTTCAGTCGATGAATGAGAGCGGACTGATTACTTTTTCAGGGCTGAATGATACGGATGATGAGGCGGTGGAGGGAGACCAGATCGTAACATCGAACATCAGTGACCTCTATCTTCCGGATATACCGGTCGGATATGTCACGGAAATGTCTCTGGATTCCAATAATCTGACAAAATCCGGTACGATTGCGACGATTGTTGATTTCCAGCACCTGGAAAAAGTCTTTGTCATACTGGAGACAAAAGAATCAGTAACTGAAAATGAGGGGGAGTAGGCTATGAGGAGAAAACTTGTGATCGCAGTCATCATCATTGCCTGCTTCCTTTTACAGTCTACGGTGTTTAAGACTCTGTCCATTGCCTCTATTTCGCCGAATCTGCTTGTTGTGGTGACAGCAGCATTCGGATTTATGAGAGGAAAGAAGGAGGGTCTGTTTGTCGGTTTTTTTTCCGGCCTGCTGATTGATCTGATGTTTGGCAGTGTTCTGGGGTTTTACGCTCTGGTTTATATGTTTATCGGTTTTTTAAACGGATTCTTCCGGAAAGCATTTTTCCCGGATGAAATTCTCCTTCCCATCGCGCTGATTGCGCTCAGTGATTTCAGCTGCAACCTTGTTACCTATTTTATTTTGTTCTGGTTTCGGGGCAGATTCCAGTTTGGGTATTATCTGCTTCACACGATATTGCCGGAACTCGTCTATACGATGCTGATCGCTGTTCTGCTCTATTTTATTTTGTTTAAAATCAATCAGAAACTGGAAGAAATTGAGAAAAGGAGTGAGACAAAATTTGGTTGATGCTTTAAAAGAATGGATTGTAAAAACCGTAAAGTCACGCCTTTTTGTCTTCTGGCTTGTTATGGTGGCTATCTGCATTGTTGTGGCGCAGCATCTGTTCCAGATGCAGATCATCAATGGGGAAGACTATCTGAATAATTATACGTTGAGTATTGAGAAAGAAATAACGGTGGAGGGTACCAGAGGAAATATTTACGATAAGAACGGCGTCCTGCTGGCACATAATGAACTTTCTTATACTATCACTCTGGAGGATAACGGCACCTATGAGAGTACTGACGACAAGACCGCCACAGAAGTAAAAAATGAGGAGCTCAACGCGGAAATCAGCATGCTCATCGATATGATTGAATCGAACGGAGATACGATCGTAAACGATCTGGATCTGTATATGGATGAAAACGGTGTCCTGTCTTTTCTGGTAGAAGGAACCAGTCTGCAGGGATTCCGCAGGGATGTCTATGGCCGCTCCTCCATTGATGAGCTGAGTGTGAATTCAAAGCTTGGCTATGATGAGGCCAAAGCTACAACAGAGCAGATCTACGAGTATCTGGCAGATAAATTCGGCGTGGACACAGAGACATACAGCAGATACCGTGTTTACCAGATCGTGGTCGTCCGCTATGCACTGTCGCTGAATTCCTATCAGAAATACATCGCCACCGATGTCGCACAGGATGTTTCCGATGAGACAGTTGCCATGATTACGGAACATCTGGACGAGCTGCAGGGCGTAGAGGTCAGCGAGGATACCAAGCGTGTCTACGATTACCCCGAGTATTTTTCCCATATCATCGGATACACAGGAAAGATATCTACGGATGAGTATGCGGAACTGTCCGCATCGGATGACTCTTATACTTTAAATGATACGGTTGGAAAATCCGGTATTGAGCAGGTAATGGAGCTGCAGCTGCAGGGAACCAAGGGGTCCCGGACCGTCTATGTTAACAATGTCGGGAAAATCCTGGAGGAGAAGTCTTCCACGGAGGCGTCTGCGGGAAACGACGTGTATTTATCCATAGATGCGAATCTGCAAATTGCGGTTTATGACCTGCTGGAGCAGGAGCTTGCAGGTATTTTATATTCCAAAATCATTAATGCGAAAGAAGACAGCAGTTCAGATCTGTATATTCCGATCTATGATGTATATAATGCATTGGTGGAGAACAGTGTCATTGATATTGCGCAGATGGAGGAAGCGGCGGACGGCACATACCAGCAGAAAGCCTATCAGATATTTGCAGATTACCGGCAGTCAGTATATGAGACCGTGACATCTTCCTTTTACAGTGATATCGTTTTTGAAAACCAGTCAGAAGAGATTCAGGAGTATCAGACGTATGTCATTACGTGGCTGCAGGATACAGGTGTCTTTGACACTACGGATGTAAGTTCATTGGATGAAATTTATACCGCATGGAAAAACGGCACAATCTCAGCCAGAGAGTATCTGAATTACGCGATTGAGGCCTCCTGGATCCAGGTCAGTGCTCTTGAACCGGATGAAAAATATGCGGATACGGATGAAATATATGAAACACTGATCGCATATGCCATGGAACAGATTCAGTCAAGCACGGCATTTGACCGGATTATATACAAATACCTGATTTATGATGATCAGATATCCGGAACCACTCTGTGTCTGATTTTATTCGAGCAGGGAGTGCTGGAAAACGATGAGGAGGCAGTTGCAGCCTTAAAAAGCGGCACGACTTCCGCCTATACTTTCCTGAAAGAGAAAATTAATAACCTTGAAATTACACCGTCTCAGCTTGCGCTGGATCCCTGCACCGGGTCCTGTGTACTGATGGATCCGGATACCGGGGAACTGCTGGCCTGCGTCAGCTATCCGGGTTACGATACCAACCTTCTTGCAAACTCCATGGATTCTGACTATTACAATCAGCTTCTGGAGGATGGTTCACTGCCGCTGTATAACAATGCGACGCAGCAGGCGACTGCACCCGGATCCACCTTTAAGATGGTGATGGCAGCTGCGGGTCTGACAGAGGGAGTAATCACCGCGGATACGGAGATCAGGGATACCGGCGTATTTGACAGGCTGGACTATAACCTGAAGTGCTGGATTTATCCTTCCGCCCACGGAAATGAGACAGTAGTGACCGCACTAAGGGATTCCTGCAACACTTTCTTCTGCGAAGTGGGATACCGGCTCAGTCTGGTTAACGATACGTTCAGTGAGAGTACCGGTCTTTCTTATATCCAGAAATACGCGGAAATGTTTGGCCTGGGTGATTATACCAATATCGAAATTTCAGAGGGTACTTCCAATATTGCAGATGAATACCCGATCAGCGCTTCCATCGGACAGAGTAATCATAAGTATACTACCGTGCAGCTTTGCCGCTATGCTGCAGCTATAGCAAATGAAGGTACCGTCTATGATCTGACTCTTTTGAGCAAGGTGACCGATTCCGACGGAAATGTGCTGGAATCCTATTCGTCGGATGTGACAAATGAAATTACTGAAATTTCTTCCTCCACCTGGGCAGTCATAAAGAAGGGAATGGAGGAAGTGGTTGCGGATCACAGCCAGTTTGACGATCTGGAAGTAGTACTTGCCGGCAAGACAGGTACCGCGCAGGAGAGTGAAGAACGCCCGAACCACGCACTTTTCATCGGATTTGCACCAGCTGAACAACCGGAAGTGGCGATTGCGGTGCGGATTGCCTACGGTTATACCTCCGGCAACGCCTGTGACTTCGCAGCGGATGTGATGAAGTATTACTTTGGAGAGGCGACGGAAGAGGAGCTGCTGAACGGGAAAGCATCCAGCGTAAGCTCATCCTCGAACAACTTTACCGATTAAGGAGAACCTATGTTGAAGCAATATAAGATAAAAGATTACCATTTCCGCCTGGTCGCGTATGTGATTATGCTCTGTGTGATCGGCGTGCTTGCCATTGGCAGCGCCAAGGAATCTGTCCAGGACAAACAGATTATGGGCGTGATTGCGGGTGTGATCATTATGGTCATCGTATCTCTGATTGATTACAGCGTGATACTGAAATTCCGCCGCGTCTGGTATGTGCTGGCGATTGTCCTCCTGGGTCTGGTTCTGATTCCCGGCCTGGGAAAAGAAGTCAATAACGCAACGCGGTGGATTGAAATCGGAGGATTTCAGTTCCAGCCTTCCGAACTGTGCAAAATAATTCTGATTGTATTTTTTGCGGCATTTTTTATGCGGGTACAGGAAAAGCTGAACACGTGGTACACGCTGTTGCTTTCTCTGATTCTGCTTGGTATTCCCCTGGGAATGATTTTAAAAGAGCCTGATCTTTCCACGTCGATTATTGTTATACTGGTATTTCTTACGATGATCTATGTGGCGGGTCTCAGCTATAAAATTATTATTCCTGTGCTTGCGGTCAGTATCCCGACCGCAGTGATTGGGCTGGTCCTGATGCTGCGCGGACAGCTTTCTTTCCTACAGCAATATCAGTCCACACGTATTTTGTCCTGGCTGGATCCGGACAGCTATCCGGATTCCTCCAGACAGCAGCAAAACTCAATCATTGCTATCGGTTCCGGACAGCTCTGGGGAAAAGGATTAAACAATTCCTCTATCACTTCCCTGAAAAACGGTAATTATCTTTCTGAACCGCAGACTGACTTTATTTTTACCATCATTGGAGAGGAACTTGGTTTTGTCGGCTGTATCATTGTCGTGATACTGGTGATGATGATTGTCTTTGACTGTATTATGATTGCGAAGAATGCAAAGGACATGGGTGGAAGACTGCTCTGCTGCGGTATGGGGGCGCTGATCGGCTTCCAGTCTTTTGCCAATATCGGTGTGACAACGGGACTTATGCCGAATACCGGACTTCCCCTTCCTTTTGTGAGTTATGGTCTGACTTCGCTGGTCAGCATGTTCATCGGCATCGGGCTGGTTTTAAATGTAGGACTCCAGCCAAAGCGATATGGATCTATAGACACCCTGTAGCAGGCGGCGCGGATGAAACACTTATGATAGCAGAATAGTACCGCATGGGATTTAGTGCTGCGGCAGATTGCTTTAGAAATATGGAAAGAGAGAACAATACTATGAAATACGTGGAAAAACAAATCGCTTTTCTTTTGATTTTCGTTTTGTGTTCCTCTGTTTTTCTGACAGGCTGCAAAGAAAGACAGGATGTGGAAAACGCGTATCAGATTTATGAAACGACAGAAGAATATGTATCCATCGGAAATACGGAATCCGGTTCGGAGCTGTCACTTTTTGCCTCGGATCTTTGTGTCGGCGGCACGGAAAATACCGAATCTGACGAGGTAAACGCGGAATGCGCGGAGAGCGCTGCCGTTTTTCAGCTGAACAGCGGTGAGATTACATATTCCCAGAATATCTACGAAAAAAATTATCCGGCCAGCACCACGAAAATTCTCACTGCGTATCTGGCACTGACCTATGGAGATCCGAATCAGGTTCTGACTGTCTCTGACGAGGCCATTGATGACCTGGATCCGTCTTCCTCAGTCTGCGGGCTGGAGAAGGGCGATCAGATTACGCTGCGGGAAGCGCTGTATGGGTTGATGCTCCGCAGCGGAAATGATGCGGCCAATGTCATCGCTGAGGCGATTTCCGGAAGCACGGAGGAATTTGCGGACCTGATGAATGAGGCGGCGCAGGCACTGGGAGCAACGCATTCCCATTTTGTCAATCCCCATGGCCTTCCGGATGACGATCATTACACTACAGCCTACGATCTGTACCTGATTTTTAACGCTGCAATCCAGAATGAGGATTTTGTGGATATTATATCGACAATTTCCCATGATGCCTCCTACCTCGATGCGGAGGGAAATACTGTAACACAAACATGGACCAATACAAACGGTTATCTGAGCGGTACGTACGCTCAGCCGGACGGTGTGACCGTAATCGGCGGAAAGACAGGAACGACGGGTGCGGCAGGATATTGCCTTGTATTATACAGCACCAATAAGAGCGGTGAACCGGTTATCTCTATTGTCATGAAAGGAAATACCAGGTTCGACATGTATACAATCATGTCACAGATGCTGTCGGCGTTTTCCTGAACGATTGAATTTTTGTAACAATTTTTTTAGAAAATAACGGGTTGTATTTTAGAGGTGGATATAATATAATCATTTTATAAAAAGAGTCCGGACAGGTTATATGGAATCTGTTTATCGGTTGAAGTAGGAGGATAAGACAATGGTTGAAATTATTGCCGGCGAAAAAGGTAAGGGGAAGACAAAGTATTTATTGGACAAGGTAAACAACGATGTTGCACATGCAACCGGAAATATCGTATATCTTGATAAGAGCCAGAAGCATATGCATGAGCTGACCAATAAAGTTCGCCTGATCAATGTATCCGATTATCCGATCTCTAATAGTGATGAGTTTATCGGTTTTATCTGTGGTATCGTTTCCCAGGATTACGATCTGCAGGAGATGTATCTGGACAGTTTCCTCACCATAGCAAACGTTCACGACGACCAGCTCGTACATATCATAGAGAAGCTGGATGTGATCAGTGAAAAATATGGTGTCAAATTTGTTTTAAGTGTTTCCCGAAACGAAGCTGATCTGCCTGAGTCGGCAAAAGCAAAAGTATTGATTTCACTGTAAATGACCAGATGATTCAGGTGTCTTAAGTTTATCTTAAGACACCTTTTTTCCGTAATAAATCAGCGGTCTCTGCCTCCGATCGAGCGGATTCGCCCGCAGGCACTGATCATATAGAGACCGCTCAATCCTACCACCGCATAGATAACACGGGAGAGCCAGGTCATATTTCCGAACAGAAATGCAACCAGATTGAAGCGGAAGAATCCGATCAAGCCCCAGTTTATCGCTCCGATGATCACCAGAATCAGAAGAACAGTATCTAAAACTTTGGTATTCATTTTTTGCCATACCTCCTTTTGTAACGTATTATAGACAGATTATCTCTTTTTATACATTAAAGGATATCAATGAGAAAGAAACAGAAAAACGTATTACATTATAAAAAAACATTCCATATTAATAT
>JAJBTR010000085.1 GCA_020860745.1 Lachnospiraceae bacterium
TGAAGGCGAGTTTCTGCGTGAAGCTTCACACTCTGTAGCATGGAAATATGTTCTCATACCGTCAGGGAAGCGGCGTCGATCAGGGGATAGCTGTCTGCGGCTTTTTTCTGCCGGATCAAAGATTTTACTGTCTTTTCGTCGTCTACGGTGCAGGCCAGCGCAAAGAGTTTATTGCACTCTTCGTCCCTGCTGTAGTCAAACTTTTTCCCATATTTATTTAAGACATCCCGGACAAAATTGCGGTTCTGAAAGACCTCAAAGTCAAGACTCAGCATATCGGCTGTGAAAGGCTCTTTCTGTTTGCTCAGGACATCCATGATTTCCAGGCTGCGAAGTCCGGCCAGTCTGTGGTACATCTCTGCTTTTTTTCATCGTCCAGTCCGGACAGTACGCCGCCTTTCAGCATGCGCATGACATCCTGCCGCTGGTATTTGTCAATTGCCTTTTCGAGATTTTCCGGTGTGATATCCGCTGTGGTTTTACTCTTTTCTTTATTGCTCATAGAATAACCTCCAGGTGTTATATTTTATCCCCTTTTACATTGCTGTAAAGAGCCGCCAGATAAAATCATACAGAGAAAATGTGATGATTGTTTTAGAAAATTGTGTTCAGACTGTGAACTCGCGGAGTGTGTTTCGTTCACAGCCCGGTTGCTAACAAGTTGTAGTTGTTGACTGGCAGGAGAATGTCTATTAGAATAGAGGGAAAAGCAGGAGAGAAGGGGTAAGGTTGAGCCTGAGGGATGTTGAGGTTGAATTGCAGAGAGAGCAAGAATCGTTTTGTACGGAAAAGCAGGGTGAGCGTGAGCCGGATTGTATAGGAAAACAAGGTGAGATTGAGCCGGATTGTATGGAATTGCAGAGTGAGCGCGAACTGGTCTGTGCAAAATTGCGTGAAAACAATGATGCTGATATTTTATGGAAAGCGTTGCAGCTGTTTGAGAACGTTCCTTTTTATACCAGCAAAAAATTAATGTTCCGATATACGCTGAAAGGCGGAGAGATGTTCGTGGACCGGAAGTCGAAGAGTATTACCAGAAGCAGTATAGAGATGGCTTACAAAAAGTCGCTCGAAATGGAGGGGAAAGTGAGCGGACCGAAAAAACTGGGTGTGTTCGGCGCGAGTTACCTGTATCCTGTTTTCATCCGACTGGGGGTGATCTCCTGTGAATCGCAGGCGGAGGCACCGAAGTAATCCTGCTTTTATTCAGCTGGGAGTGATAGGAGATCCGGGCGCAGGGGAGAAGGCGGCATTTTTTCTGAACCGAAGTGAAACGTCAGGGTAACTATTCGGGATAGCGCTTCGCACTTGCTGCGAAGTGCGTCTGATAAAGTAAATGACACGTTATGATTCACAGTTTTCCACTGCAGATGCGCAAAAACACAGATTTTCCTTGTTGCGGCTATCGTTCGCGGTATGTTATACTTTTTTGGACGGAGAGAGTTTATGAGGGATTTGTTTTTTTGTTTGCCTGCAGGAATCAAATCCGGGAAAGGGTACGTGATATGACACTTTTAATTAAAAACGGGATTGTGCTGAACCCCGGCGACAGGTCGGAAAAGCATGCGGATATTCTGGTGAGAGACGGTGTGATTGAGAGAATTGATACAACGATCAGAGAGGAAGCGGACACCGTTCTGTATGCCGGAGGCGCTTACTGTATGCCGGGATTTATCGATATGCATGTCCATCTGCGGGATCCGGGGCTGACTTACAAGGAGGATATCGCCACGGGAGGAGCCGCGGCGGCGCACGGCGGGTTTACGACAATTGTCGCTATGCCCAATACGAAGCCGGTAGCGGATTGCCCGGAAGTGATCGAATATGTAAAAAATAAGGCGGCCGGGGTGACGCCGGTTCATGTGCTGCAGGTCGGTTCTGTGACAAAAGGGATGCTCGGGGAGGAACTTTCCGACATCCGCGGTATGGCACAGGCAGGCTGCATCTGTCTCAGTGAGGATGGCAAGTCGGTGATGAATTCTGACCTTTACCGCGATGCAATGCGCATTGCGGCGGAGGAGAATATGACGGTTCTGGCGCACTGCGAGGACATCAGTCTGGTGCACGGCGGCGTGCTGAATATGGATGAAAAATCCGCTTCCCTGGGTATGCCGGGTATCTCGAATGCGGTGGAGGACATCATTGTCGCCCGGGATATTCTGCTGGCGAAAGAGACGGGGGTCCGCCTCCATCTCTGCCACTGTTCCACGGAGGACAGTGTAAAGATGGTCAGGCTGGCAAAGGAAGAAGGCGTGCATGTGACCGCGGAGGTCTGCCCGCATCATTTTTCCATGACTTCGGATGAAATTGACGGGGACAACGCCAATTACAAGATGAATCCGCCGCTTCGGACGGAGGCGGATGTTACGGCGCTGCGGCGCGGACTGTCGGAGGATGTTATGGATGTGATCGCTACAGACCATGCGCCTCATTCTGCGGAGGAGAAAGCGCAGAGCATCCGGAAAGCGCCGTTTGGTATTGTGGGTCTGGAGACGGCAGCGGCGCTGACGTACACGCACCTGGTGAAGCCGGGGCTGCTGACTGTGATGCAGATGGCGGAGAAGATGAGTTACAATCCGGCGCGGATACTGGGGATAAAAAAGGGTGTGATCGAGGTTGGCGCGCCGGCGGATATCACCGTATTTGATCCGGAATGCGAGTGGGTGATAGACCCGGAGAAGTTTTTCTCGAAAGGGAAGAATACGCCATTTGCGGGTCAGAAGGTGATCGGGAAGGTGATGGCGACTGTTATAGACGGGGAAATTGTTTTCCGGGAGAGTTCGGAAGAAGAGTGATGGCGGATGTATCAGATAATGAATTTGTGTGGCGGATGAATCAAAAAATATAGTGATGGAAGCTGTCATAGATGTAAATGTTGAATCCATGGTTAGTTCTTAGTCAGA
>JAJBTR010000101.1:0-4334 GCA_020860745.1 Lachnospiraceae bacterium
CCTGCAATGTTTGTAATCCCTATAAAAATACAGGATTTTAAATTTCCTGAATTCTATTGACATACAGTTTATTGTCATGTTATATTTCTTTTGACCTAATTTCATATCGCTTTTGTATGAAATTAAAAACGTTGGTTTATGTGAGATGCTCCAAATAGAATTGGTGTGATAATGTGAAATAAGGTATATCATGCGTCAGTTTTGTCCTGCGGATGTTTTTCGTGAGGTTACGCATGGGTGAGGAGAATCAGGGATCAATGATATGGAAAAAATACTACAGAAAGGAAAACAGGTAAAGGCATGAACGTATATTTTGATAATGCAGCAACGACAGCGATGAGTCAGGCGGCGCTGGACGCTATAATACCTGCTTTGCAGGAGACCTATGCCAACGCATCCAGCCTGCACACGCCGGGGCAGCTGGCAAAGGAAAAACTGGAGCAGGCGCGGGAGGATATCGCGGGATGTATCGGTGCTCTTCCGTCTGAGATTATCTTTACCTCCGGTGGGAGCGAGGCGGACAACCAGGCGATCGTTTCCGCGGCGCGGTGGGGTGCAAAGCGCGGGAAAAAACACCTTGTCTCCACGACATTTGAGCATCATGCAGTGCTGCATACGCTGCAGAAATTAGAAAAAGAAGGATTTGAAGTCACTTATCTGGATGTCCACGCAGATGGTATGGTTCGTCCGGAAGAGGTGGAGGCGGCGATACGGCCGGATACCTGCCTGGTGACGGTGATGTACGCCAACAATGAGATCGGCAGCATCCAGCCCATCGCGGAGATCGGCGCCATCTGCAGGGAGAAAAAAGTTTATTTTCACACGGATGCGGTGCAGGCTGTGGGGCATCTGGACATCAATGTCAAAGAACAGAACATAGACATGCTTTCACTGTCAGCGCACAAGTTCCACGGACCGAAAGGAATCGGATGCCTTTATGCAAGGCGGGGCATTCTTCTCTCAAACATCATTGAGGGCGGTGCACAGGAGAGAGGAAAGCGGGCCGGTACGGAGAATATCCCGGCGATCATCGGGATGGCCGCCGCACTGAAAGATATCCTGGCAAAGCGCGAAGAGAATGAGGCGAAAATCACAGCCATGCGTAACCGGCTGATCGAGGGAGTTTCCGTGATTCCCCATTCCCGATTGAACGGGCACCCGACAAAGAGGCTCCCAGGCAATGTGAGCTTCTGCTTTGAGGGGATTGAAGGCGAATCCCTACTTTTGCTGCTGGATATGAAGGGCATCGCCGCCTCCTCCGGTTCGGCCTGCACGTCGGGATCGTTAGACCCGTCCCATGTGCTCCTGGCGATCGGTCTGCCGCATGAGGTCGCCCACGGCTCCCTGCGGCTGACGCTCTCAGAGTACAATACCATGGAGGAAGTCGAGTATGTGATCAGAGAACTGCCGGGCATCATTGAATATCTGAGAAATATGTCCCCGGTATGGGAGAAACTGGAGAAAGGAGAGACACAGCATGTTATATAGTGAAAAAGTGATGGATCATTTTCAACATCCGAGAAATGTGGGAAAGATAGAGGACACCGACGGTATCGGCGAGGTGGGGAACGCAAAGTGCGGCGACATCATGAAGATGTACTTAAAGATTGATGAGAATCAGGTCATCACCGACTGTAAATTCAATACTTTCGGCTGCGGTTCCGCCATCGCCACCAGTTCCATGGCGACCGAGCTGATCAAAGGGAAAAAAGTCACCGAGGCGATGCAGCTTTCCAACCGTGCGGTGGTGGAGGCGCTGGACGGGCTTCCGACACACAAGATTCACTGTTCTGTCCTCGCGGAGGAGGCTGTAAAGGCCGCGGTGAAAGATTATTATGATAAAAATGGGATCGCGTATGACCCGGAGTTGTTTAAACAGGTGGCGGATTGCGAGCACTGTCATTGAACAGGGATACTTTAGTAGCTATACAGTGGAACTAAGGATCTGTCGATAAATAACTTATGCATCTTGCACCGCCTAACACGCGAATCGCAGGCTCTAAAAGCCTCGCCGTAGCCCACTACGGCTACGTTTTCAGAACCTGTGCTTCACGCATTGCTCGGCACATTCTGCACAAGTTATTTTTCGCCAGCTCCTAAAAAAGCCGATACGTCTGATTGATAAGAGTTCAATAAATAAAAGTGATGGAGCCCTGGAGTAAAGCAAGGGCTCCATTTTTTAACATTTTACAAAAACGAGGCTTTCAGTCAATTTAACTTTTCCATAAGTTCCCGGATACGTTCAGTGGATTTTTCCAAAGCATCTGCAATCTGTTCGGCTGACTGGCCTTTGGCAAGTTTACGACTAATGGCGTTGTCGGCCTAGTTATCCTCCACATCCGTCTTCGCCATGGTATACACCTGACGTTTCCGCGCCATCTCATCACTCTCCAGGTACTCGTCATAGGTCGTGATCTTGTCAATGATAGAACCGTTCGGCATAAACTCGATGATGCGGTTTGCCGTGGTCTGGACGATCTGGTGGTCGCGGGAAGCGAAGAGCAGCACGCCCGGGAATTTGATCAGACCGTTGTTCAGCGCCGTGATGGATTCCATATCCAAGTGGTCGGTCGGCTCATCCAGAATCAGTACATTGGAGGCTTCGATCATCATGCGGGAGAACAGCACGCGGACTTTTTCGCCGCCGGAGAGTACACGCATCTTTTTCACGCCGTCTTCACCCGGGAAGAGCATCCGTCCCAGAAATCCGCGGACGTAGGTGGCGTCCTTGATCTCCGAGTACTGGGTCAGCCAGTCCACGATGATCAGGTCCGTGTCAAAAATGGCGGTATTATCTTTGGGGAAGTAGGACTGGCTTGTGGTCACACCCCATTTGTAGGAACCGGCGTCGGGTTCCATCTCCCCGGTGATAATCTTAAACAGGGTCGTTTTCGCCAGCTCGTTGCTGCCTACAAAGGCAATTTTGTCTTCCCGGCCGACGATAAAAGATACATTGTCGAGAACTTTTACCCCGTCGATAGTCTTGGTGAGTCCCTCCACGGTGAGAACCTCATTTCCGATTTCCCTTGAAGGACGGAAGTCGATGTAAGGGTATTTCCGGCTGGAGGGTTTGATCTCATCCAGCTGGATTTTTTCCAGGGCTTTTTTCCGGGAGGTCGCCTGCTTGGATTTGGAAGCGTTGGCGGAGAAGCGGGAGATGAATTCCTGCAGCTCTTTGATCTTTTCCTCTTTTTTCTTGTTTGCTTCTTTCATCTGACGGATCATCAGCTGACTGGATTCATACCAGAAATCATAATTCCCGGCGTAGAGCTGAATCTTTGCATAGTCGATGTCCGCGGTATGGGTGCAGACCTTGTTTAAGAAATAGCGGTCGTGGGAGACCACAATAACCGTATTCTCAAAATTAATCAGAAACTCCTCCAGCCAGGCGATGGCGTCCAGGTCCAGGTTGTTCGTCGGCTCGTCCAGGAGCAGGATGTCCGGATTGCCGAAGAGAGCCTGTGCCAGAAGAACCTTTACTTTCAGAGCGCCGGGGAGATCGCTCATCATGGTGTAATGGTGATCCGTGTCGACGCCGAGGCCGTTTAACAGCGTAGCGGCGTCGGACTCTGCGTTCCACCCGTCCATGTCCGCGAACTCCGCCTCCAGTTCGCTGGCTTTGATGCCGTCCTCGTCGGTGAAGTCTTCTTTCATGTAGATCGCGTCTTTTTCTTTCATGATGTCATACAGGCGCTGATTCCCCATGATCACCGTGTCAAGGACCGGGTAGGCGTCATACTTGAAGTGATCCTGTTGGAGAAACGAAAGCCGCTGGCCAGGGGTGATGGTCACGCTGCCGTTTGTCGGCTCCAGCTGTCCGTTCAGGATTTTCAAAAAGGTAGACTTGCCTGCGCCGTTGGCGCCGATGAGCCCGTAGCAGTTGCCCTCAGTAAATTTGATGTTCACATCTTCAAAGAGAGCTTTCTTTCCTATTCTTAATGTCACATTATTTGCACTTATCATAGTAAACCTCGCATTTTCAACGATTTTGCGGTCGGTAAGCCGCTTATTTGATTATACACAACAGGGGAGGTTTTTCAAGGCAAAATTGTAATTAATCAGAACCAGGTAATTTGCAGATAATCAGAATTGGATGCCTGTAGCTGTAAGATGTTTTCCTGCATTTTTCTCTGGCGAGAATATATCAGCAAAGAAGTCAAAAACATTTTCGACCTTTTTCTTAGACTTTTCACAAAAAAATAACAGTAGTTCATATATACCGATTTTTTAGTGGTTTTTTCCCTGAACTCAGCGAGAGTGGTAGCATATTTCACAAAGAAAGAGGCTCTTTTTTGTGTACCTTGTTTCTTGTCTTACAATGGGGCGTGTGTTAT
>JAJBTR010000101.1:4344-10434 GCA_020860745.1 Lachnospiraceae bacterium
ATCGATATAACAAGTCGTGACAGTTGAAATCTGAACGTTCAGCTGTCTGATTTGGGCGCTGCATCAGCGCACCGTCTGATTTTTCAAGGCGAATTCGTCCGAAAATCAGTCTTTATATTAAAAAAGGAAGTAAAAACAGGCAATATGAGATATACGTTTGTAACGCAACATGATAGCACGGACTGTGCGGCAGCCTGCATGGCGATGGTCTGTCTGCATTATAAAAAGGAAACGACGATCACGCGGCTGCGGGATATGATGTCCACAGATTTAAACGGGACGAATCTTGTCGGGCTTTCCAGATGTGCGGAGTCCCTTGGATTTGTATCTCAGGCGGTCACGGTTGACAGAGAGGGCTTCTTTAGCGGTTTTACGCTTCCCGCCATCGCAAATGTGGTCACCGGAGAAGGCATGTCCCACTTTGTAGTGGTGTTTAAGATCACAAAAAAGCATGTGATAATCGGTGATCCGGCAAAAGATCTGGAGCGTCTTACGGCGGACGACTTTTTTGAGAGATTTACAGGAGCCATGCTTCTTTTACAGCCAACGGAGGAATTCCAGCGTGGAAGATTAAAAAAGGAAAAGTATATGACTGGTACATACGTCTTCTGCTGCCCCAGAAAAAGCTGTTTGCTTACGCGCTGTTTGCCTCGCTGATGGTGACGCTTCTGGGCATTCTGTCGTCGCTGTTTCACAACATCATATATGATGAGATTCTGCCTTACCGGCAGAAAGATGTGCTGCGGATTATGCTGCTGGTATTTCTGGGTGTGACGGTCACATCGGCGCTTGTCAGTTTCATCCGGCAGTGGATTCTTCTGCATCTGTCAATGAGGATCGATATCCCGTTGATTCTGGGATATTTTGAGCATATATACAAGCTCCCGATGAAGTTCTTTGCCGCGAGGAAGACCGGAGATATTACAACCCGTTTTTCGGATGCTTTTACCATTAAGGATATATTTACCGGCATAGCGCTTTCACTGGTTATGGATCTGTCTATGGTATCCATTACCGGGGTGATTCTCTTCCGGATGAATGGGGAGCTGTTTGCGATCCTCCTGCTGATGATGGCGGTCAGTATTGTCCTGGTGTTTCTATACAGGCAGCCGTATAAGAAAATCAATGAGGAACAGATGCAGCAGGCTTCTGTCCTGAATTCAGAGATTATCGAGGGCCTGCGCGCTGTCGAGACGATCAAAGGAAATGCGGGGGAGGAGGATGCACTGGAGAACATTGAGCGGGAGTATATCAGATCGCTCCGGATAGGCTATAAGGAAAGCATGTTGTCTAATGTGCAGGGGACGATGTCCGCCATCATCTCGGGCATTGGAAATCTGGCGCTCCTGTATGTGGGCATTACACAGGTAATCAACAGTGATCTGACATTGGGCAGCTATATGGCGTTTATGACGCTCTCGGCCTTTTTTATGGATCCCATCCATGATCTGGTGGGGATGCAGCTTTCCATCCAGGAGGCCGATATCTCCATAAAAAGGCTTTCTGAGATCATGGATTATGAGCGGGAGCAGGAAATTGACGCATTGGAAGAGAGCGGCCTGCCGTCGATTCCGGATCCGGATGCCGCGGAAAAAATCTTTCGTGAGATTGACGAGGTGGAGGGAGATATAGAGTTGTCGGATGTCACATTCCGTTACGGGAATCGCAGGCCTGCTCTTTCTCATGTCAGTTTTATAATTCGCAGGGGAGAAAAGGTCGCTCTGGTAGGAGCCAGCGGCAGTGGGAAATCCACGGTGGCAAAGCTGCTTCTGAAATTCTATGAGCCGGAGGATGGAGTAATCCGGATGAATGGGACGAATATCCGGGAATATAAGAATTCGAGTCTCCGCCAGGCCGTATCTTATGTGCCGCAGAATATTGAGCTGTTTTCCAAAAGTATCTATGACAATATCTGTGTGACTCGCAGGGGAGCATCGTTGGATGAAGTGATGGAGGCGGCGGTAAAAGCGGGAGCGCATGAATTCATCCAAAAGCTGCCAATGCAGTATTTCACCCGGCTTGAGGAGGCCGGGAACGGGCTTTCGGGAGGGGAAAAGCAGCGAATTGCTCTTGCCCGGGCATTTTTGAAAGAAACGCAGTTTTATATCCTGGATGAGAGCACCAGTAATCTGGATTTTGGCACGGAAAATATCATTTTTGATATGATATATCACAAATTCCGTGAAAAAACAATGCTGATTATCGCGCATCGTCTGACGACAGTGAAGCATTGTGACAGAATCCTTTTTATGGAGGATGGAGCGATTGTGGAGCAGGGGACACATGAGGAACTTCTGGCCCTGAAAGGGCGGTATTACAGACTGTGGGAGATGCAGCAGGGAAATCTCTGACGGTGCGGTTTCGTCAGAAAACGTTAATATGCAGAGGTGCGGGTTTTTCGGACGCGGAAGCCGGGGATGAAAAACCTGGCTGACGAAAGAGGCGGGTATTTGGAAGAGAAAGATGTATGGAATAACCGTGCCGGGAAGGATAAAGTGACATGAGCAAAGAGATAAAGGAACTGGAGCATCTGAGAGACAGCCGGATTCTGTTTGAGAAAGATCCGCCGGCATTTGGGTATCTCCTGATCTGGATCATCGGAGGTTTCTTATGTGCCGCCCTGGCCTGGAGTATCCGAACACCAAAAGTTTACATGATTGAGGCGCAGGGAACGGTGACCAGTGAAGAGAGCAATTATGTTATGTGCGCATACACCGGCGAAATTGACGGATGTGATATGACGGAGGGGATGGTTGTAGAGGAGGGCGATACGCTTTTTACGGTCAGATCCGCCGATTATGATATGCAGATTGCGCAGCTGGAGCTGAGCCGTTCCGGGTATGAGACGCAGGTTTTACAATATGAATTGCTGGTGCAGTCTGTCAAGGATGATACAAATTATTTTGAAGCATCCGATCCGGACGATGAGATGTATTACAGTGCATATGAGGCATATAAATCACAGGTGGAGCAGAGGACGCTGGATATCAGTACCTATTCCGCTTATGGTTATACGGACGAACAGATTGAGGCAGAAATTGAGAAAAATCAGGGTGCGGTTTCGGAGCTTTATTACAGCACGATTCAGTCTGCGGAAAGCTGCATTACTGAGGCACAGCTGCAGATTGATTCTATTGACGCGCAGCTTCTGGCATTGCAGCGGGGGCGGGAAGATTACACTGTGAAAGCGGCAGCGTCCGGCGTGCTCCATCTTCTGGGCAGTTGCAGGAGCGGGATGGTATTACAGGCCGGTGCAACTGTTGCGGCCATCACACCGGAAAATTCCGAGCCGGTGATTGAGGCATATGTTACCACATCAGATATGGCCAGGATACAGGAAGGGAATGCCGTACAGATTGTCGTGGATGGTCTGGCGCAGAATGTTTATGGGAGTATCAGCGGGACAGTGAAACAGATTGACAGCAATGTAAGCGTGCAGGAATCGGAAGACGGATCCGCTGTACAGGTCTTCCGGGTTCTGGTGGAGATGGACAGCGATTACCTGATCAGCAATTCCGGGGACAAAGTGAACGTATCTAATGGGATGACGGCAGTGGCGAGAATCCAGTATGACAAAATGACGTATTTTCTATACATGTTAGAGAAGCTGGGAATTTGGATCAGATGATTTGCTGCGGAAAAACAAAAATCTCTGTTGCTGTTTTGAGACAATGCAGGGACAGGTTAAAATGGTATGTAATAAGCTTATACATAAAGAACCGGGGACCGATTGCAAACGGAGCTTCGGAAAAATCAGCGAAAGGAGAAAACAGATGAGACAGAATGCAGCAGGGGCGTTGAAGATGCCGGCGAACTATGTTGCTATGAGTGAAGAGGAAATGTCCTGCGTGGAAGGAGGTGCGACATACTATAACACTTCAAAGTGCAAAACAAAAGCGGCGGAAGCGCTGAGACTGTTTAATATTTACAGCAATAACATTCAGAATGCAGACTGGGGGAATTGCCCCGGCTCTTACCTCGGCTACGCAATCGTTCTTAACAAGTATTATTATCAGTATACACAGTATACGGCAGGCTCCAGGAAAAAGGGAGTAGACTACTATAATGCGAGAAAGATTGTTGTCCGTTAAATGATTGCCTCAGAGGGCGGATATGTGCGCTGTTACATATCCGCCCGGACAGGCGATGAACAGCTCATTGGGAGGATGATTATGAAGAGAAAACCAGCCATGGTATGCGTGGCGCTAGTGATTTTGTCGGCGGCAGCGGGATGCAGCGCTGCTCAGAACTCTGCTGCTCCGGCAGGCAGCAATCAGGAGGATCTGGAATTCAGTTCGGAAGAAACGGATGAGGAGGACGCTGTCGATGCCTTTGCAGCGGAGGATATTCTGAATTTTGTGTTTGAAGGGGAAGAATATACCATTCCGTTTCCTTATGAACAATTACAGGCGTCTGGCTGGACGGTTGCGCCGGATATGGATGAGATATACGGGGAGGGTGAGGATCGTGTACTTTTATTCATGGAACATCCGGATTATGAAGAGATACTTATGACTGTAAGCAGCAAAACGATGTCTGCGGGCATCAAAGACACAGAAAGCCTGGTTTGTGAACTGGAAGAAAATGGTGTGTGGGGACTGGGGGTAAGCCTGGAATCCATGGATCTGCTTTCAGACACGTCCCTCTATCCGGAGTTTGTAATCAGAGGAGTCGGATTCGGGAGCTCCGCTGCTGATGTGCTGGCGGCATTTGGAGATGGATACAGTTCATCTTTCAGTTCGCCGGAGGACGGGATTTATGTATATGACGTACAGGAGAAGATGGGGGAGGATATGGTTGATTATCACCTGGAAATCTGCCTGGAGGATGATCAGGTTGCCAGTTTGGATATTCTGGTATATTACTATTGATTTGCGGGGAGGCAGATGCGCTTATGAAAAAAGTCACAGGTAAATGCAGAGAAATTCTGAAAGGTTTTCTGCCGCTCGCGGTACTGATCGGGGTACAGTTTGCAGCTTTCCTGCCGGCGAATCTGGCGGATGCGTTCTTTTCCCTTGGCGGTTTTCTGAAACAGAGTTATGTGCAGGCTTATAATCTGATCTATGCGGTGAACGCACTGCTGATATGCGGTCTGTGGTACGGAAAGGTGATGCTGTCGGGCGGACATGGAGGGGCTTGTGATCGGGTGCGGGTAAGTATGCCGGGCAATCATCATGATTGGCGAAGCGAGTCATGCGGACAAAAATCGAACGTTCATGACAGTATGAATGTGATGGCCGGTAATAATAAACATGCGGTCAAGCTGGCGCTCTCTGTGATTCCGGCAATTGCCGGTCTCCAATATGTAACGCTGTTTCTGTCGAATGCCGTCCTGTCCTTTTTCCCTCATTGGTCAGCCTTGTATTCGCAGAGCAGCGCCGAAGGAAGCGATATCACAGTCCTGTACGCATTACACGCGATCGCAGCAGCGCCGGTGCTGGAGGAGGTCGCGTTTCGGGGAATCACTCTGGGGTATTTCAGACAGTGCATGTCTTCCCGGATTGCAAATATCATGCAGGCGTTGTTGTTTGGTCTGTATCATTTTAATCCGGTGCAGGCAGTTTACACATTTGTATTTGGATGCGTGCAGGGATATTTCTGTATCAGAGGACGCAGTATAAAATACAGTATTCTGCTTCATATTTGTTACAATGCACTGGCAGTATGCCGGAATGATCAGATCAGACAATGTTATGAGAGAAAGCCTGTCTTTTTTTCTGTTCTTGGAATCGTATTGACTCTTCTGGCTATGCGGCTGTTCCGCAAAGGAATGGCATGGAGAATGGAGAAAGCAAGGAAAGCGGCGAAAGAAGAAACTGAAAAGAAAGCACGACTTGTAAAGATAACGGTGAGAAAAAAGAACGTAAAGAAAGCAGCGAAAACAAATAAGGACGGGATAACATCGGAAAAAATGAACAGGAAATGGGAATGCTGAGTTGTGAGAAAAAGAAAAAACGATATGAGATAAAGATCAGCGCAATTGCATGGATGCTCTGTATTGTGTTTGTGTGTATATTCATTCCGGAAGCAGTTTTTGCTTCTTCCGCGGATGAAGCAGGGATTGTAAAGCAGGAGAGTGCAGAGCAGGAA
>JAJBTR010000101.1:10444-16810 GCA_020860745.1 Lachnospiraceae bacterium
GAGCAGGAAACAGCGGAAAAATCAGAGGAAAGGAATGCAGATATAACAGAAAGCTCCGCCACAGAAGAATCGGTTTCAGATTCTCCTGACAACTCTGACCCGGCGGATGATTCAGCTGTGACAGATATGGAATACGGGGAGGAAGATAAGATTGCTGTCACTGCGATAGAAATATCAGACCATGAAGAGGAGCTGGAGGTTGGGAAGACGCTGGTTCTGGATGCGGTTGTCCTGCCTGCAGACGCGACAGATGCGACGCTGACATTCAGATCTTCCGATACGGGGATTGCGACGGTCAATTCTTCCGGGGAAGTCAGGGGAATCGGCAAAGGGACGGTTACGATTTATGCCTCCGCCGGAGATGTTATCGTCAGCACTGCGATTTCTGTTATTGTATTAACGACTGCGATTTCTGTAAATCAGAATTATCTCGTGCTGAAACCGGGAAGTACGTATCAGCTGAGCACATCTGTTTCACCTGCCGATGCCCCGCAGACGGTTACATACAGAAGCCTTTCTTCAGACGTGGCGGAGGTCTCATCCTCCGGTCTGGTCACCGCAAGGGAAACCGGAAATACAACGGTGATTGTTTCTAACAGAGATCTTATGGCGGCAGTCACGGTGATTGTTAATGTATCGTCTGTGACAGCGGAGGAGAAAAATTCCTCCGGAACGAAGGCTGAGGGAAACGCTGACTATGCGACAGTTTTTTCTGCGCAGGAGGCAGAGAGAATCAGCAGCGATGTGCTGAAATATGCATATGAAAATGAAAAAGTCCTGACCGTGGTCGGTTCCGGTTACAGCTTTACTATCGACGGCGCGCGGATTGTAAATTATGCGAATGAGATGAGCACTGACATAGAACTGGCGCGGGAAGAGAAAGGTGTTTCCTTTTATATCAACGGAGGAGAGTATCTCTGCGGTCCGGTGACATTGTACCTGGAAGAACCGGAAGGAAATTACCTGTATTTATATAATGAGTCGAAAGACTGCTATGAACAGATCTTTGCGGAATCTCTGGATGAAATTCATATCACATCGCCGGGGCGGTATATGATAACGTCGGAGAAAGTCAGAAAGAGCAGAATCAGGAACAGGAACTTTGCCGTTGGCGGGATAGTGGCTCTGTCAGGTATTGCCGCAGTGTGTCTCATTTTAAAGAAAAAGTATTGGTTTTGGTGACATCAATATCCGGAATATACAGACAGATGATAGTATGATACATATGGCAAAAGGGCAGGATACTTCAACCTATTGCTCCTTACGTTATATTGTGCAAAATATATCATATACAAAAATGGAAATTTTTCCGAAATCAGTTGTTTTCTCAGTATAAATCAGTTATAATGAAATGCAGTCGGTTGTCCTGTAGGACAACCCGGTCACGAAGTAAAAACAATTGAGGAGGAATGGATATGAAACGTTCTATGAAAACCATGGATGGCAACCATGCCGCGGCACATGCGTCCTACGCTTATTCCGATGTGGCGGCCATCTATCCGATCACCCCTTCATCCGTGATGGCGGAAGCTTCTGATGAATGGGCGACAGCGGGCAGGAAGAATATTTTCGGCCAGACTGTCAAGATCACAGAGATGCAGTCCGAGGCGGGCGCGGCAGGCGCCGTGCACGGTTCGCTGACAGCGGGTGCCCTGACGACTACTTATACGGCTTCCCAGGGTCTGCTTCTTATGATTCCGAACCTTTATAAAATAGCGGGTGAGCGGCTTCCGGGCGTGTTCAATGTATCGGCTCGTACGATTGCCAGCCATGCGCTCTGCATTTTTGGCGATCACTCTGACGTTTACGCATGTCGTCAGACCGGCTGCGCGATGCTCTGTGAGTCCAGCGTGCAGGAAGTTATGGATCTGACTCCCGTGGCGCATTGCTCCGCGATCAGGGGCAGACTGCCGTTTATCAATTTCTTTGACGGTTTCCGTACCTCCCATGAAGTACAGAAGATTGAGACCTGGGATTATGACGATCTGAAAGATATGGTCGATCTGGACGCGATTCAGGCGTTCCGCGACGGCGCATTAAATCCGAATCATCCCTGCCAGCTCGGTTCTACTCAGAATCCGGATATCTTCTTCCAGGCGAGAGAGGCCTGCAACATCGCATATGAGGATATGCCGGCGGTTGTTCAGAGCTACATGGATAAAGTAAATGAGAAGATCGGCACGAATTATAAGCTGTTCAATTACTATGGCGCGGAGGATGCCGGGAAAGTTATCATCGCCATGGGTTCTGTCTGCGAGACCATCGACGAGACGATTGATTATCTGATGGCGCGCGGCGAAAAGGTCGGTCTGGTAAAAGTCCGCCTGTATCGTCCGTTCTGCGCAGACGCTCTGATCGACGCGATTCCTGATACCGTAAAGCAGATCTATGTTCTCGACAGAACAAAAGAGCCGGGAGCCATGGGCGAGCCGCTGTATCTGGATGTTGTCGCTGCACTGAAGAATACGAAGTTTGACGCAGTTCCGATCTTTACCGGACGCTATGGTCTTGGTTCCAAAGACACCACGCCGGGACAGATCATCGCTGTTTACAACAATACAGATAAAAAGAAATTTACCATTGGTATCGTGGATGATGTGACGAATCTTTCCCTGACCGTGACCGAGAATCCGGTTACCACTCCGGAGACTACGATCAACTGCAAGTTCTGGGGTCTGGGCGCGGACGGTACCGTAGGAGCGAACAAGAACTCCATTAAGATTATCGGCGATAACACAGATATGTACGCGCAGGCTTACTTCGATTATGATTCCAAGAAGTCCGGCGGCGTGACGATTTCCCATCTGCGTTTCGGTAAGGATCCGATTCGTTCCACCTACCTGATCTCCAAGGCGAACTTTGTGGCATGTCATTGTCCGGCCTATATCCGCAAGTACAACATGGTGCAGGATCTGGTTCCGGGCGGCACTTTCCTCTTAAACTGCTCCTGGGATGCAGAACAGCTGGAGAAGCATCTGCCGGGCCAGGTGAAGCGCTACATCGCGGAGAATGATATTCAGTTCTATACCATCGATGGTATCAAGATCGGTAAGGAGATTGGTCTGGGCGGAAGAATTAATACGGTTCTGCAGTCTGCGTTCTTTACTCTGTCGAAGGTTATTCCGGTTGAGGATGCGAACCGTCTGATGAAAGAAGCAGCGAAGGCTTCCTACGGCAAGAAGGGCGACAAGATCGTGCAGATGAACTATGACGCCATTGATGCCGGCGCAACCGCATTTGTCAAAATTGATGTTCCGGCCAGCTGGAAAGATGCGGCGGATGAGGACATCACCGGCGCAGCGGCTACCGGATTCCGCCGGGATGTCGTAGATTTTGTTAACAATATTCAGAAGAAAGTAAACGCACAGCAGGGCAACACACTTCCGGTATCTGCATTTACGGCTTACGAGACCGGCAACACGCCTTCCGGCGCGGCTGCCTATGAGAAGCGCGGCGTGGCGGTGGATATTCCGGTATGGAACGTAGATAAATGTATCCAGTGTAATCAGTGCTCCTATGTCTGCCCGCACGCGGTCATCCGCCCGGTTGTGATGACCGAGGAGGAGGCAGCGGCAGCACCGGCCGGCATGACTTACAAGAACATGACCGGTATGCCTCAGTACAAGTTCGCGATGACCGTATCCGCGTATGATTGCACCGGCTGCGGTTCCTGCGTGAATGTCTGCCCGGACAAGGTACAGGCGATCACCATGCAGAACTTCGAGGCGAACGCAGGCACACAGGCATACTACGATTACGGTCTGACCATATCCGGGAAGCCGGACGTATTAGAAAAGTTCAAACAGTCCACGGTCAAGGGCTCCCAGTTCAAACAGCCGCTGCTTGAGTTCTCAGGCGCATGCGCAGGCTGCGGAGAGACCCCTTACGCGAAGCTGATCACTCAGCTCTTCGGCGACCGGATGTATATTGCTAACGCGACCGGATGCTCCTCCATCTGGGGCAACTCCTCACCGTCCACACCTTACACCGTCAACGCGGCGGGCAAGGGACCGGCGTGGTCTAACTCCCTCTTCGAGGATGCGGCGGAGTTTGGCTATGGTATGCTTCTGGCGAACAATGCAATCCGCGGCGGCTTGAGGGAGAAGATCGAGGATCTGGCTGCGAATGCGAAGAAAGAGGATGTGAAGGCTGCGGCACAGGAATATCTCGATACTTATAACTGCGGCGTGACCAACGGCCCGGCTACCGATAAGCTGATTGCAGCTCTGGAGGCCTGCGGTTGTGAGAAAGCGCAGGAGATCCTTCCTCAGAAAGACTTCCTCGCTAAGAAATCTCAGTGGGTATTCGGTGGCGACGGATGGGCATATGATATCGGCTTCGGCGGCGTAGACCACGTCCTGGCTTCCGGCAAGGATATCAACATCATGGTATTTGACACTGAGGTGTACTCCAACACAGGCGGACAGTCTTCCAAAGCGACTCCGACCGGCGCTGTGGCTCAGTTTGCGGCAGGCGGCAAGGAGACGAAGAAGAAAGACCTGGCTTCCATCGCCATGAGTTATGGATATGTCTATGTGGCGCAGATTGCGATGGGCGCTGACATGAATCAGTGTGTCAAGGCACTCACCGAGGCTGAGGCGTATCCGGGACCGTCTCTGATCATCGCCTACGCTCCGTGCATCAACCACGGTATTAAGATCGGCATGAGCAAGGCACAGACAGAGGAGAAGAATGCGGTGGCTGTCGGCTACTGGCACAATTTCCGTTACAATCCGGCTCTGGCTGCTGAGGGCAAGAACGCGTTCAGCCTGGACAGCAAGGCTCCGAGCGGAGATTACAAAGCATTCCTGAACGGTGAGGTCCGTTACAACGCGCTGGCGCGTCTGGATGCTGAGAAGGCGGAGAAGTTCTTCGACAAGTCTGAGCAGGATGCGAAGAATCGGTATGCGTACCTGAATAAGCTGGTTAAGCTTTACGGTGCGGAAGAGTAAGCATTTGCCGCATTATTTGATGTGACAACTATATGAGATAGCAGTTGTGAAGAGGCTGTCGTACAGAACATATTGTGCGGCAGCTTCTTTTTTGCAGGAATAAGTGGAATGTGATATTTGCGATGAAGCAATAATAATGTTTGATTGTCCATGGGAAATGAACGAAAAAATAGGAGACGTAATCGCCTCCTATCTTATATTCTTGAGTATGGAACAGGTTATTTGTTTTGTTTCTCCAGCTCTGCCATTTTCATCGCGCGGACCTTCAGCGGAAGTCCGAACAGCGTGATAAAGCCCTCGGCATCATGGTGATCATAGAGGTCGCCGGTCGTGAAGCTGGCCAGTGACTCGCTGTAGAGAGAGTAGGGGGAAGTGGTTCCGGCCTTGATGATGTTGCCCTTGTACAGTTTGAATTTCACGGTGCCGGTCACATATTTCTGTGTGGATTCCACGAAAGCCTGAACTGCCTCGCGCAGCGGTGTGAACCATTTTCCTTCGTATACGATCTGGGCCATCAGGTTGCCCATGTCTTTTTTGGTATCCATGGTGGCGCGGTCTAAGACAAGCTCCTCGAGCTGGTCGTGTGCTTCCATCAGAATCGTGCCGCCGGGTGTCTCATAGACGCCGCGGGACTTCATGCCGGCCACGCGGTTTTCTACGATATCTACGATACCGATGCCGTGCTTTCCGCCCAGGCGGTTTAACTCGCGGATGATGTCGGATACCTTCATCTCTTTGCCGTTGACGGACTTCGGTACGCCGGCTTCAAAAGTCATAGTGACATATTCGCCCTCATCCGGCGCTTTTTCCGGGGTTACGCCGAGCACCAGAAGATGATCATAGTTGGGCTCGTTGGCCGGATCCTCCAGCTCCAGTCCCTCGTGGCTGATGTGCCACAGGTTGCGGTCGCGGCTGTAGCTCTGGTCTGCGGAGAACGGCAGGTCGATGCCATGTGCTTTGCAGTATTCAATCTCGGACTCACGGCTGTCCATCGTCCACTTGTCGTCGCGCCATGCTGCGATGATCTTCAGATCGGGAGCAAGCGCTTTGATGCCCAACTCAAAACGAATCTGGTCGTTGCCCTTTCCGGTGGCGCCGTGGCAGATCGCGGTAGCGCCTTCTTTTCTGGCAATCTCCACCAGCTTCTTTGCGATGCCGGGACGCGCCATGGAAGTGCCGAGAAGATATTTGTTCTCATATACGGCGCCGGCCTGTACACAGGGAACAATGTACTCATCACAGAATTCATCCGTGATGTCCTCAATATATAATTTGGAAGCGCCGGAGTAGGCGGCTCTCTCCTCGAGACCGTCCAGCTCGGACTCCTGTCCGCAGTCTACGCAGCAGCAGATTACTTCGTAATCATAATTTTCTTTCAGCCACGGGATGATAGCGGTGGTGTCCAGACCGCCGG
>JAJBTR010000101.1:16820-17061 GCA_020860745.1 Lachnospiraceae bacterium
ATTACTTTTTCTTTCATAATGATATCTGTCCTTTCCTGTAAATTATGTATTGTATTCAGTTTCGGCATGAGATTTATGCGCAGAAATCTGATACAAAACAGCGGGGAACTGCCGGGTTCCCTTCTTCGTTTGCCAATTATACTATAAATTCATATCCGGTGCAAGTGAAAAAATATACATAATAAATTTATAAAAATGCAGAGAAAAGGAAAAAGTGCCGAAAGGGAAAAAAGGACTTGCT
>JAJBTR010000082.1 GCA_020860745.1 Lachnospiraceae bacterium
GCCTTGAAATCCCTCACATACTTTCTCGCGACGTCGAGATCGTAATCACACCCCTCCATCAGCTTGATAAAGTGCGATCCAACGATCGCTCCGTCAATCAGGTCACGCATCGGCCTGACATCCTCCGCAGTGGTGATGCCGAATCCCATCATAACCGGGATAGAGGACTGCTTCTTCACATTTTCCAGATAAGAGAGAATCTCTCTGTGGTACTGGCCGCTCTGCCCGGTAACGCCCATGGCGGAAACGCAGTAGACAAATCCCCTTGCTCCCTCCAGAATCTGCGGAATGCGGTCAGCAGAGACCGGAGCAACCAGCTGAAGAAGTATGGTTTCATCTCTGTCTCCCAACGCTGCTTTTAATGCTCCCTGCTCTTCCATGGGAAGATCCGGCACGATCAGACCGTCCACTCCCACCTCCGCACATTTTGCGACAAAAGCATCGATTCCGTAGTGGACGATGGTGTTGTAATACATCATGAAAACAATGGGAAGCTTCACACCCTCGCTGCGCACTTTCGCGACCAGGTCAAATGTCTTGCGCAGCGTCGTTCCCTTTAAAATAGAACGATAGGATGCGTCCTGGATCACCGGCCCGTCCGCTACCGGGTCAGAAAACGGGACGCCAAGCTCCAGTACATCCAATCCCGCCTCCTCCAGGGCGTGGATCAGACCGCTGCAGCGCTCCATATCCGGAAGTCCGGCGGTGATGTATGTGATAAATGCTTTTTCTTGCTTCACACTCAGCAAAGCAAGTTTATCTTCAATACGATTCATAAATTTCTCCTCCTGTTACAATGTTTTCTAAGCCACTTATGCTGCAGTTGCTATTACAAAGCAGCCAGGTCATGCCGCAATGGAGCGTTTCTCTACTCACTCGACGAATTCGTTTCCTTTGTCAAACACTATACTAATCAAAATTGTCAAACTCTTATTAATCAAAATTGTCAAATTCTATATTGATTAAAATGTCTTTTCCCCGCAGAATTTTTCAGTTATGTATCGAACCGTATTACAGCACTAGTTCAGATAACCCTTTCCTGCAAGATAATCGGAAATCGTGTTGACATCCTTATCGCCGCGTCCGGAGAGGCAGACGATCATCGACTGATCCATGGTCATCTCCTTTGCCTTCTTAAAAGCATACGCCATGGCGTGAGCGCTCTCGATCGCGGGGATGATTCCCTCCATTCTGGTCAGTTCCATCAGTGCGTCCATTGCCTCCGTGTCAGTGATCGGCACATACTGCGCTCTCCCGGTGTCATGCAGATAAGCATGTTCCGGTCCCACGCCCGGATAGTCCAGACCCGCGGAAATGGAATGTGCCAGGCAGATATTGCCGTCCTCGTCCTGAAGTAGATAAGACCTGGTTCCGTGCAGCACGCCGGGGATTCCCCTGGCCATGGAAGCCGCATGCTCATTCGTATCAATACCCTTGCCGGCCGCTTCCACACCGATCAGCTCCACCCCCGGCTCATCGATAAAATCCGCAAACATACCGATGGAATTGGAACCGCCGCCGACACAGGCCATGACCACATCCGGCAATCTGCCCTCCGCCTCCATGTGCTGCCGCTTCGCCTCCCGGCTGATGACAGCCTGGAATTCTTTCACCATCTTCGGGTAAGGGTAAGGTCCGATGGCGGAGCCGATGATGTAGAAGGTGTCCTCCGCCGTCTTCGCCCATGTACGAATTGCCTCATTAGTGGCGTCTTTCAAGGTGTTGCTGCCGGATTCCACGGAAACCACCTTCGCACCGAGCATCTCCATCCGCATCACATTCAGCGCCTGTCGTTTGACATCCTCCTTCCCCATGTAAACCGTGCACTCCATGCCGAAGAGAGCCGCACCGGTCGCCGCGGCAACGCCATGCTGCCCGGCACCCGTCTCCGCGATGATCTTTGTCTTCCCAAGCCGCCTCGCCAGAAGCACCTGTCCGATGACATTGTTGATCTTGTGCGCGCCGGTATGGTTTAAATCCTCTCTCTTCAGATATATTTTTGTCCCGTATTTCTCACTGAGCCGTCTGGCATAGTACAGCGGAGTCTCCCGCCCCACATACTGTTTTAAATAGTAATGATATTCCGCCATAAACTCAGGATCGCGAATGGCCGCCTCAAACGCCTGGTCGATCTCCTCCAGAGAATTCATCAGCGACTCCGATACATACTGTCCGCCGTATTCCCCATAGTATGCTTTCTCGTTCTTCATTGCTCTCTCACCTTTCTGATAAATCTATAAATTATCTCTCGCCATTCTGACAAATCTGCAAGTTGCCTCTCGCCATTCTGACAAATCTACAAGTTTCTCCTGCCTTTCTGATAATCTACGAGTTGTCTCTTGCCTTTCTGATAATCTATGAGTTGTCTCTCACCTTTCTGACAAATCTATGAATTAATGTACTGTCTTTTACGCCGTCTGTCTCCACGCCGCTGCTGACATCCACGATATCCGGATGAAACAAGGCGATTCCCTCCGCCACATTGTCGATATTCAGACCTCCGGCAAGAATAAACTTTTTTCCATGCAAAATTGTGCGGATATCACCTGTTATAACATTCCTTTTATCGTCAGAGCTGCTTTCTTTGCCGGAAATTGCATCCAATCCAAAGGTTTTTCCGCCCCCGTATTCCGCACCGTCAACCACATAGGCACAGATTTTCGGATGTGACAGAATCAGATCCGGATCCATCCCGTTTTTCAGGTTCACCGCCTGCCAGACAGGCGTCTGTATCTGATCCAGTATCTCCGGGGAGATTTCGCCGTGAATCTGTATAATATCAAAACCCAGCCCGGAAATATTGCGAACCAACGCAGCATCCTGGCTCACACAGACCGCAACGGACTGAATATCCGAATACAGAAGAGGCAACAGCTCCCGTGAGGT
>JAJBTR010000285.1 GCA_020860745.1 Lachnospiraceae bacterium
TTCTCCATCCACCATTTTAAATGAGCTGAGGCGAGGAACACCGCCCCGAAAGAGCAATCGCGGACGGGCACCTGGGTACTCCGCAAAGCGTGGCAGCGAAGTTTATCAAGCCAACCGCACACGTTCCCGTCGCAAGCATCGAGTAACTATGTGTACTACATTCGTCAACTGGTGTATCGAAATGATGCAGACAAAAGACTGGTCGATCGATGCCTGTGTGGGATATGCAAAGCTGCATAAGCTGTTTCCCAGGACAGAGATGGTCTGCACCCACACGATGTATAACGCTGTTTGGGCCGGGCTTATCTCTATTGCGCCGACAGACCTCCCTGAAGCACTGAAACGCAAGCAGAAAACAGCGAAACGGTCACGGGAGAACAAGCGCAAATACGGTGAAAGTATCGACAACCGTGATGAAATTGCCGAAAAACGCATAGAGTTCGGGCATTGGGAGGGCAATACAGTGGTCGGTACTCGTGACGGCGGTGGAGCAGCAACGTTGACGTTGATTGAGAAGATGACCGAAAACTATATCGCCATCAAGATCGCCGGAAAGACAGCAGAGGCGGTGGAAACAGCAATGCAAGGTCTTCGTGAGGAATACGGAGATAAGTTCGCTCAAGTCTTTAAGACAATCACCGTGGACAACGGTTCTGAGTTCGCAACCTTTGCTTCACTCTCTGAATGGGGAACGAAAGTATATTACGCACATCCTTATTCCTCTTGGGAACGGCCTCAGAATGAGCGCAGCAATGGTCTGTATCGGCGATATGCGCCGAAAGGTCAATCGATGGATAACCTGTCCGATGAGGACGTGGCACACGCCGCTGACCTAATCTGCGGGATGCCGCGTAAGAAGCTCGGCTATCGTACACCGGAAGAATTCTTTGATGCCTGCCTGGATGAGATTTACACTGCGTGAGTAGCAGAGCCACTCGGCAGCGTCAAGGGCAAGCGGCTTCGCCGGGCTTACGCCCCCTTGACCCTGCCGCCTGTCGCTGCTGTTGGGTAGTCAAGCCCAGCAAAGCTGGACTCTATTAAACTTTTGCACGGAAGTGTTCAACTTGCACTTGCAATTTTCGATAAAGCTCCTTTACATAAAAATTGTGGTAAAATAGCGGATAGGAGTAAGAGGGTTGGTAGGAACAGGGTATCGCTGCCAGATTCGGCGATGGGGAGACGATTTGCCCATCAGGGTCAACATCGCACGACCTCCATTCTCCGTCTCTGGTATCTATACAAAAGGCAGATCGCGCCCCATGGCAGCAACCCCACCATTGTATACAGTTCGTTCCCTGCGCTCCGGGGCGCAGGCGGCGGAAGGTTCCGCCCTGGATGCCCGCGGCACCCACATTTGAAATAGCGTTTCATCCTGACATTCTCCTCAATCTCTTTGGTCTTATCGAATCAGGGACAGGTGATTCAACGGCCAAATTCTGAATATCACCTTTCCCACGATTTGATCTGTCTCGATACAGCCGATGGCTGTGCTTCGGGAATCGATGGACGTGGCCCGGTTGTCCCCCATCACGAAATATCTACCGTCGGGAACCTGGTAAGGGTACTCTCGGTCACTCTCGCCCAGGGCCTTCTCCGTTACATACGGCTCATCCAAAAGCTCGTCATTGACATAGACGTTTCCCTTCTCGTCGATATCCACAACGTCCCCAGGCCCGGCGATGACCCGCTTTAACAGCAGCTTGTTCTGGTAGTAGAATCCCACCAGGTCGCCGGTCTCAAAGTCGCCGGTCTCAACCAGGACGATAATATCGCCATCCTCCAGGGTCGGCTCCATGCTGGAGCCGGACACCTGCAAAACCGGCAGGAACATGGTTGCGATCAGCACGGCCACCGCCGCCACCACAATCAGGGCATAAATCGTTGTCCGGATGGTCTGCCGGTATCTTTTCTGGTATTGCAGCCGTTCCCGCTCGGCGGCCACCTTTTCCTCGGTGGGGACGTCCGCCATCTCCAGCACGCGCTGCCGCTTGATCTCCTCCGCCGCCTGCTCCCGCATTTCCCGGCACTCAGTCTCCGTCTGCCGAATGCGTTCCGCCGCTTCGTCCACCTCTGCCTGGGCGTCGGCATCGGCGTCCTCAAAAACTCGATTCAGGCTCAGCGCCGCCTCCGCAATGGAACCCGCATTCTTCATTCGCAGAAGTTTGGCGTCCAACTGGCGGCGCAGATCTTCGTTCTCCGCACGGAGTGACCGTTCATTTTGCTGCAAAGCGTAAATGATCTCGATCAGCTCTGTGCGGTTCATTCTGCGCAGCTCTTTGTCCACCATTTACGCCTCACTCCAATGTTTGCTTTGCATCCTGACTGTGCAGCTTGGCCCACGGGAAGCGAGGGCTAAACTTTTTTCTGCGCTGCGGGATGGGCGTGCGCCTCATTTCCGCAGACGACCCGGACGCAGCTTCGTATTTCTTAATGCAATTCGGGCAGACCCATTCGCCCTCCGGCACATATGCGCCGCACATGACACAGGCATCCTCGATTAAGTAATATTTCAAATCACATCACCTTTGGCGCACATCAATTCTGTTCTCCGCTTTGCTCGGTGAAAGCGCACAACACGCAACAAATGATGAACACCAGTCCCGGCCTTGGTATAATAGAGTTACCGTTGGGTACGATGTTCAAATGAAGAAGTCAACGTCTATGTAACGGAGATGATATATGCTTTCGCTGACGTTACTCTTTAAGTGTCTCCCTATGCGATTCCAGAATTATGTAAAAATAGCACAGGTTACACAAAGATTTCTTCATTCCTCATTATTATACTCCTTTATTCCTTCAAAGTCAATTGTCTGGTCTCGAATTGCAATAGCAAGTTGCAATAGTTTTATCAGTGATGCTCGTTGGC
>JAJBTR010000404.1:0-6941 GCA_020860745.1 Lachnospiraceae bacterium
AAGCCGGTATACCTGACCAAAAACTGTAATGGAGCTATGGTTGTACTGAGCCTGGAACA
The DNA here is from genome assembly GCA_020860745.1 of Lachnospiraceae bacterium. GTDB lineage: Bacteria > Bacillota > Clostridia > Lachnospirales > Lachnospiraceae > Eubacterium_I. Next base: position 60 of record JAJBTR010000404.1, read on the forward strand.
ATACTCCAACCTCACCGATGATATTGAAAAGAAGCTTGATGAAGCCGACCGGCAGGCTGCGTCAACCACTGAGCGGTTATCACATCAGACTGTATTCGCAAACGCAAGGAGAGCCGTCCATGCAAAATAAAACCTATCAGCTTCGATATCTGCCATTATTTGAACAGGATTTAATCTCTACCGCTGACTATATCGCCAATGTACTGCAAAACGAAGATGCTGCAGACCGGTTAATAGATGATGTTGAAGCAGCTATTATAAAACGGTCAGAAAATCCACTGGCTTTTGAAGAATACCATTCTTCCAAAAAAAGAGATTATCCCTATTATCCAATATATGTAAGAAACTACACCGTTTTTTATGTAGTCATCGGAAATGTAATGGAAGTCCGCAGGCTGATTTATGGCAAAAGGGATATCGACAATATTTTGTAATATAAATTCTATTGCAAAACTTTGACTTTTATAATAGGCCTGCCCAAAATGGTCAAGCCTACAATTTTCCTGATCAGATAATGGTGGTGGACAAAATGTCCACCACCACTCATTGACACATCTCTTTGTCCGCATTTCAACCCGCAAAATATGAATCCTCGATAATATATCCGCAGACACCGAAATCTTATTTTTTAGCTGTGGATTGTCCTGGGTTTTTCAGGCTCTAAATGTGGACATTAGACTCTCTTATTTCCAACTCATTATCCTCACACTTAACCATCAATAAAATGTAATCGAAACATCTGCCCCATTTCCTTTTATACTGATAGTGTTGTCAGCGCCATTATCTTTTTCGAGAGTTTTTCTTACAGTCCCCTCGTCATTATACAAGATACTGCCGTTTGGTACGGATACACTATAATTATAGTTTTCCGGAGCAGCATTTAATTTCAAGGTAATATTGCTGCTTTCTTCACCGATTAGGGAAATATCTCCGTCCAATTCACCTGAAATATCAATACTTCCCGTTTCCGTGGATACAAGGAAACCGCCCTGTACCTCTCCGTCAAAAATGATATCTCCGGTTTCACTCTGCATAGATACATCTCCAGAGCAGTCTGCATCCTCCACCGAAATCAGGTCTTCGGCCAGTAAATCTATACTTTCTTCAACATCGATAGAGATTACATATATGCTCCCATCCTCTGCATACACATAAAAATCTCCGAATGTACCCTTATCTTTTCCCGTACTGTCAGTTGCGTCAAGATAAAAATCTCCGGTTTTCAATTCTACCGACAAACTGTCAATAACCAGCTTCCCGCTTAAAGAGAAATCTCCCAGTTTATCTTTCACTGAGCATGTACCAATCTGCATGTCATCCGGGATATAAATATATACCTTATAGTTTTCAACAGTATTTTCCTCTCTTTTTTCGGTCTCGACCAGTTGAAGCGTTCCTTCCTGTGTAACTGACATTGTTACCTCCGGAACATTTTCCCTGTCACTTACCTCCACAAGGATTTCATCATCAGAAATATCCTTCATGCTCATCTGATCCGACAATGTTTTTAATCCCATACTCAAAGAGTATACCTCTACATCGCCATATTCCATATCAATCTGAATGTCATGGATATCCGTTGCCGTTCCCAGCGTTCTCACCGACACGACATTTTGCTTTGCCATACTACTCTGAAAGGAGCAGCACACAAAACAACAGAAAATGACAATCAGAACAACCATCAGGATGATGATTCTGCACGGAAAAGCATATTGCTCCGCATTCGCGCAATATTTGCAGCTAATAAGTTTATCATCATTTTCACCTCCGCCTGCTTAGTTTAAATCTTTCCTGCGAAATACCATCAGGCCAACAACAGTTGATAATGCGATGAAGAAAACCGATCCGCCCAACATTACACCCGGATTAAAATTGCCAAGCCCATCTTTCAGTGCATAAAAATCCATAATCTGGCTCCCCGGCAGGAAATCCAGCAGGAACAATGTCATCTCCCGTCTTGTTGCCATAGCATCTGTCCAAAACATTACGTCCGTCGGCAGATTTAATTGATGGATGGCAAAGCACAGGCTGACTATCACAATACACAGGTTAATTCCCAGCGCAGTTATGGGATTTGAGTTAATCATAATAATCAGGGTAAACACATCTGCAAAAGCTGCCATAGCTGCATATGCACAAATAACTAACACCAGAATTTCTTTCCCTGCAAGCTGCCGGAAAGTCCCCAAAAACGGGAGCCCCACACACAACGCAACAAGCAGATAAATACTATAAGCAACAGATATCGCCACCACATTTACTATCAGATTAGAAACATAAACGGATCGTCTGCTATGTCCCACGGCAATCTTGTTTCGCAACGTACCTTCGCTATAATCTGTCCCCGTATACAGACTGCAAAACAAAGCAGCCGAAAATGCCAGTACGTTTGTAAATTTTAAGAGTCAGTAGTCCATACTGTAGCTGCTGTCAGGTGCCATATAGATGACGCATGTCCTATATCCAAATATCGGTGAAAATATTCCCATAAACACCGCCAATGCGAAAATAATCCATAAAAAGGCATTTCCCCGGAGGCGTGCAAAATCTGCCCTTAATAATCTCTTCATGATCGTTTCGCCCCCACCAGATTCATAAAGTAGCTCTCCAGATTCTCTTCCTGCTCAGACAACGTTTTCACCCTGCAGTTCCTCTCAGTCAGTTTTAAGACCAGAGTGGTAATTTCCGTCTCTCCAAAAATCTGCGCCTCCGTCTGTGAAAGGATTTTATATTCCAACCCCATCTCATCCAGCATCCTGCCAAGAATCGCTGTATCAGTCACCGTAATATAAATCCGTTTCCGGCACTCATGCTCCAGTTCAGCCGCTATGATCTCCTGTACAATAACACCCTTATCAATAAAGCCGAAGTGCGTCGCCACCCGCGCCAACTCATCCAGAATATGGCTGGAAATCAATATTGTGATTCCCTGCACATGATTGAGTTTCCGGATCAGCTCCCGCATCTCGATAATCCCCTCCGGGTCAAGCCCATTGATCGGCTCATCCAGCATCAGGAAATCCGGGTTGCCCGCCAATGCGACCGCGATCCCTAACCGCTGGCGCATACCCAAAGAAAAATTTTTCGCCTTTTTCTTTCCCGTGTCTTCCAGGCCAACCATTTTTAACAGATCCGGAATATCATCAAAGGACGACAGCCCCAGCACCCGGTACTGTTCCTTTAAATTTTCCTCCGCCGTCATCTCCCGGTAGATAGATGGCGTCTCCACCACCGCAGCCATCCGCCGCCGCGATTTAATAATATCCCTATCATGGTTGCTCTTCCCATAAATGAAATATTCACCGGCAGGTGGTTCCTGCAGGCCGCCGACCTGTCTAAACAGCGTCGGCTTCCCGGCGCCGTTTTTTCCTACAAAGCCATAGATCGAGCCTTTCGGGACATTCATTGTCACTCCCCGCAGCGCATGATATTTTTTATATTGTTTCTCCAAAGATTTTGTCTGCAACGCATATTCCATCACATATCCTTCCTTTCGCTCCTGATACTGTGATTTTACCATGCGCCTCTTTCAAATCTTTTTCCGTCGGCTGTCTGAAAGTGAAACAAAAGCTGAACATTTCCTGAACAATATCACTGGTTCAGACGATATCCGGCACCCCATACTGTTTCAATGATCTTCGGATTTCTTTTGTCATCCTCAATCTTGTTCCGGATACGATTGATATGCACCATTACCGTGTTGCCGTCGCTCATATAATCATATCCCCAGATATTCGTGATCAGTTGTTCCCTGGAAAAAACGACATTGGGATTTTCCGCAAGAAACAAAAGCAGTTCAAACTCATATTTCGGGAAATGGATCTCCTTCCCATTCTTAAAAACCTTTCTGGCTTTCTTCAGAACCCGCACCGTTCCGATCACGATCTCCTTCTCCGCTTCCGGTTCTGATACCGAAACGTTCCGCTTATACTGGCGAAGGTTTGCCCTGACGCGGGCAACCAGTTCCGCCGGGTCAAACGGCTTTGTGATATAGTCGTCAGCGCCAAGATTTAATCCCTTGACCTTATCGAAGGATTCCCTGCGCGCCGTGACCATCAGGATCGGCATATTATATTTCTGCCGTATTTCCCGGCAGACATCATACCCATTCTTTCCCGGAAGCATCAGATCCAAAAGGATTAAGTCATAGGAACCGTTTTTCAAAAGCTGCATTACCCGGTCAGCATTCGGTTCCGTATGTGTCTCATACCCGGAATTTTCCAAATATACCTGTTCTACCATGGCGATATCCGCATCATCCTCTATAATTAAAATACGATAAGTCCGTTCCATCTTATTGCTCCTCCTGTATCATCGGGAATTCCAGATGAACCGTGAATCCCCCGTCACTCGTTGCCCGGACATTTCCGCCCATCGCTTCAACCAGACACTGCACGATGTGCAGCCCCAGGCCGCTCCCTTCCACCTTATTCCGCGATTCATCAGCACGGTAAAACATATCAAAGACAAAGGGCAGCTTTTCTTTCGGAACACCGACTCCATTGTCTGAGACTGAGAGAGATACCCGGTCTTGCTCCATCCGAAGGATAAAAGCAATCCGAAGAGGTTCCGCCTGTGCATATTTTCTGCTGTTTCCAACAATATTGTCGAAGATCCGTTCCATCTCTCCCGGGTCCACCATGGAAAAGACAGGTTCGTCCGTGCCTTCCATGATATATTCCTCTGCCGCCTCATAAGGTTCGCGCTCCAGTTTTCCGATATACTGTTCCAGAAACGCATTCCACTCCACCCGCTCCGGATTCAGGGGCATATTCCCGGTCTCTATCCTGGAAAAATAGAGGAGCTGGTCTAAGAGCCTGTCCATCTCCAGCGTCCTCCGGTAAGCCATATCCAGAAACTGCCGCTCTGTCTCCGGTGTCTTGGCGATCCCATCCCGCAGAACCAAAACAGAACCCCGGATCGCAGTCAGCGGGGTCCGCAGGTCATGGGAAATACCCGACACCATATCTTTCCTGGCTTTCTCATATGCCTCCCGCTTCTGCTGCTCCTGCAGGATCTGCGCCTGCATCTCATTAAAAGACGTGCAAACATCCTCAAACTCCCGGTCGCCCGAATAGGAAACTTCATGGGTGTAATCTCCTCGCTTCATATTTCCGGCAGCTTCACCCAACGCATCAAAAGGCACCATAATATGACGGACAAGACGTCTGGAAAAAATAAGACTGATCAGAATCAGAACCAGGCCAAACACACTGACACATAGAAAGATAACCCGCGTATAAACTGCCTTTCTTGATTCCACGCCATCTGAAACATACTGCAGGTTGATAATGCTGTCCCGCAACTCGTCTTCTGAAGCTGTGGTACCCACAGTCACCGCATACAGTTGAATTCCGGAATCTTCTGAAATTTTTGAAATAATATTCATACTACCGAAACTTTCAAAAAGAATGTCATTTGATGAATCGTTCAGCAGCCATTCTGCTTCCTGTTCCATCCTTTTCCACAAATCTTCATCTTTTTCCCCGGATGCATCAACTACAGCACTCCCTTCCATGAGTACCTTCCCTTCACCGGTCTCTGCGTAAAGATAGTAGCCCCGTTCCAAAAATTCCTCCGCCAGTTCCTCCAGCGCCGCCCCGGCATCCTCCCGGTCTTCATCAAAAACAGACAGCAGATACATCACTTCTACATATCCCTGTGAAAAACTCACACCACTTGTACTATAAACACCCATTCGATTCAAACCGAACAGAAAAATCACCACAAAAATCCCCAGTGACACGGAAATGATCAGAATATTTGTGCGAAAGATTTCTTTTGCCACGCTCTTTTTGGATCTGTTTCTTTCTTTGACTCTGTTTTCTCCCATATGTCGCCTCTCTCATATGATATCCTGTATACTATTCCCTTATAATATCCCTATTGTTTTTTATCTTCCTATACATTGTAACAGAGAAACCTAAACAATTCCTTAACAACACCTAAACATTTAATCCCAATTTTATCTTAGATACCCTTTGCAACACTAAGCCGCAAGCAATGCCTTTGTCACACAAATGACTTCGGCGGCTTGTTGGGGAAGTCCCCAATCCCCTTAGAACATCACCATTGGTGATGGGCGATGCGCTGCTTTTCTATACACAAAAGCAACGAAGATAAACTACATTCATTTCATGGGTAAAAATCAAGTTACGAAAATAGTAACTTGAAGTATATACACCGTAAAATGGGAACTATTATAAACAAACAACCGCATGTTATGAAAATCATAACATGCGGCGAATCACACAGCGGACGAAACCTAAAAAATTTTCATGCATCAATAATTTATTAAGTTCGCATCAATTCATGTATTCAAAATACTGTCAGCCTTAACAGCATACGCGTAACCAACAGGATTAATCTTCCTTTGTTCCCGCACGACTTTCATATTACTGTCAATAAAATTTCTGTCAAAAAAATCTTTCGCATCAATTTCTTTTTTAAACGGGATACCTTTTATTAAACAGGCAACCAGATACATAATAATCGGAGCACGCTTTGAAGCAACCTCTGTTGAAAAATTTTCATAAAAAATATGATTCCGAACATCCCGGATTCCACGCAGATATGACGCATAGTCTTCTCCGGAGATTTTCCCTCTGGACGCAATACATGCGGCTGTCATATAAGTATCCATCAATGCATCCGTTCCGGTTATTTCAATTCCACGATAAGCGATCTCATCCTGCACCAATTTAAAATATGTGTCCCGGACTTTATCATAATCATTTGCAACATCTATCAGCGTAAGAACATCATAAAACTGTTTTGTAATCTCCATGTCCTTATTATCATTCAAACGAACACCCGTAGTATGCGGGGCAAATGCCGTAAGCTTGTCGACCAGAACACATTCCACACTTGGGATCGCACCTT
>JAJBTR010000404.1:6951-16911 GCA_020860745.1 Lachnospiraceae bacterium
CCTTCAGTTATTAACAGTTCATTCCCGATTTTTCGAGAAATAAGACATGTATATTTCACATCTTCAAAAAGCACATCCAACAAAATATATATGTTCCGTTTGTTAATCGGAGACAAATATGTGAATTTAAAATGGCGCTTCTCAATATTATTTTTGCCCACTCGAACTTGTTCCTCATAAGAAATAAACGGAAATATTTCAGACGCACGTTTTATGTAACTTTCTATATCCGTTCCGGCTTCACAACTATATCAATATCGGTCGACAACCTCATAGGGTGATCAAGCAAAAGCAAAAGGCAGCTGCCGCCCTTAAAAACAAAAGGCATCCCTACCCGTGTAATCGCTTCCAACAATCCAAAAGCATACACGGATCGTTCTAATAAAACCGGATCTCTCCGGCTTCTGCTTTGCAATTCTCGAATATGGTCCTCTGAAAAATTATCCTTCGACAACATCTTCTTATACCGTCCTTAACAATGATTTATCTATATATGCCATTACTTTTTTTGTTGCATTTCTTCTTCGGGCATACCGAAACAACTGACTTTCATCCACAATAAAATCGCGAAACGCCTGTGTAAATATTCCCTCATACTCTCCACGCCCAACGCATGAAAGAAGCAATTTGTCCGAAACAAGATCAACCAGCAGCTTTTCCAGACCTGTATGCCAGATTTCCCGGTCTCCCTTCGGCGATTCTGTAATCAATTTTTCAATAACGATCATATTATCCGACCAATATTGATGAAAAAAATCAACCGTTGGACGAATCAGAATATGTCCTGTATAATCGTCTCGAATAGAGTCAAAAACAAAATTACCAAGATCTGATTCTATTGACAGAAAAATTATATTATGAGCAATCTGATGATTAACAAATTCATTGAGCTGCACAAGTTCAAAAATGCGGAATTCTATCAACGGATACTGTTCCTGAATACGCTGGGCAAGCACATTTGAAGAATCAGAATATCGGTAGTTATACTTCTGCGCTTGTTCATTGACGACACAATATGCGTTCCTTCCAACACGCGCAATTTCTCCATTGTCCAACAGCTTCTGAAGGTAGAATCTGGCCGTAGATTCTGTTGCCTGTTTCCTTTCTCTTTGCAGGGCGCAAAGGAAATCCGAGCGCGAAAAGGAATTTTCATTTTTTATATAAGATAAAAATGTTTCCAAGATATCCACCTCCATTTCACAGGGTACTGCATGTCGGCATTTTTTTATTTTTTTGCCGACTTGCAGTATTATTATATTCATGCAAATTTATTCTGTCAACTGCATTTCGGCAATTTTATATATTTTTTGCCGGAATTATAATTCTTGATAACTTGAAAATACTCCATGCCTTACATTAAAATCAAGTTCCCATTTCAGCGCCACCAACTCGCCGACGCGGATCCCGCTCATAAACATCAACAGGATACTCAGGTTCCAAATGTCCGGATGCCGGATCAGATACCTTACCATCAGGTCTGTTTCCCGCTCATCAAAGACTTGCATTAACAGTGATAAGGAACTAAATGGAACTTATCACTGTTAGCTGACAAAACCGAGTGCATGTGACCGTCTGTTTTCTAACATGAAAGCAGGCGGTTTTCTCTATCTACCAAACCAAAACAATTTATGGAGGAAAATATTATGCAGTCAATATACGAACAACGCAGAGGAACTTATCACGAAAATAAAAACGGATATCTTATTCCCAATCTATCTAAAGCTGAAACAGAATAGCTTTTTATCGGTGCATATAGGGATTATCCGGGTGAGCCATGGTCTTCTTAATATGAAAAGAGCCCGATCAAGACCGGACTCTGATGATTATTTTACTCTCTCACTATCTACAAGCCGACTGATATACTCCTGATCAGCCATCCATTCTCTCACAGCAAAACGGTGTGGAAATGAATTTTCAAACTGCCTGATATTCCACTCCAGTGTTTCACTGATTTCTCTGTATGTAATACGTTTATGATCGAGCAACCAAAGCAGTAAACTCTGGCGTTCGTTCTCCGTCATCCCATCCTTTATCACATTATATCCGAGGCGGTGTAACTTCGATTCATTCTGCAGTTTCGCTTCCCAACCCTCGGAATTCATCACATACTTTTCAAAAACCATCCTGCCATAGTTTTTCATAAATATGGAATACGTGATTGCCCCAATATAGTATTTCTTGCATTCGGTACAATAATGGCAAGGAATCCGGATAATACTTTCCCGATCCATTGACGCGGCAATATAAACTGCCGGTTCAACTTTATGATGTTCTCTATGGCACGTTGTAGATATCAGACTTTCATATTTGTATAACGGTTCATCTGTAAGAGGTTCATTAACCAATTTCCCTGCATGCCATTCTTGATTACTTCCCCACTGTTTTACAACAAGATCAATATGAGTATTTACCTCTTGAAAGAATGGTTCAAATTTATATTGTGGCTTTTCTCTCAAACGACGTCTGTATAATATTCGCGTAACCGCAACTTGGAACTCCCGTAAAAAGCCATCGAAATCACATAGTCTACAAGTCAATGTCAGAATCGAATCCTCCGGTAACTCATAGTAACAAAACTGAAAGTGTTCAAACCCATATGCATTTGCATGAAGTATAATATCATCATTAGTAAATAATCTACGATTACGAAGTAATACAGGATCACAAATATTCATAACTGCTTTCCGAACTTGCTTATCATAATCTTGTCCGTTCCAAGCTTTACACTCGTTAGCGTATGGAGCAAGTAAATCTTCATATATTTCTCTAATTTTCAGATACGTCTCATAAAACTCATCCACTTCTCCAATTTCCGCCAAATTTGCAGGCGTAAGTGACCATTCTTTAACACCATAACTCATATCTATTGTCATTCCCCGCCCCCTCACTGTTATTTTCTTCTCCGACCAAACAATCCGCGCCTTTTACGCTCCGTAGGCGCTTCCTGGGTTTCTTTTGGGGTTGGTTCGGGGACAGCTTCGGGTTGTTGGCTATTTTTATGCTGAACCAGATCCAGAATTTCGTGTTCCTTTCCTTCGTAATTGAGAAGTGCGATGCTTGTCTGATACCAGATATCTTCCATCATTACATCGCCTTTCATCGGAAAACGGAACGTAGACTTAAAGCGCGAACCGTATTCCTGAATGATGTCGTTTTTGATTGCTTCCAGAGCGTCCTCATCCAGTCCACAGCCATAAACCAGGAGCGTATCCCACTGCAGCTCCTCTGGCTGTACCCAAATGTAATATTTTCCGCCTACCGTCTCTTTGCTGATATATTTTCCGACACAGGAAACAAGTAAATCCCAAACATCCTTCCTATGGATGATGTCGTTTTCGTAATGTTTATCCAACACCGGGCGGTAAAAGTTATACGCATCCAAAGTTGACTTACATACATGGGGTTTGTACTCATACTCCCACAACATGAGATTGAAACCTTGTTCATCTAACAATTTGAAATATGTCGTTACCGTGATAAAATCAATGCCCGCTTCTTCAAAAGACATATCCTCCAGCATAACTTCCTGCTCAAATGTCTCATAATCATAGTAGCCATATTCTTCAGATAAGTTATGCAGCAAATGCCCTAAATCATACCAAAGCTTCCCTCTGCTCCGGACAAATTCCTCCCTGAATGAATCCATAACAATGCTCCCCTCTTCTTACTTCTTAATATGGTTAAGTGTACCATGAAATTAGTATGCAGACAATCGGAACCTTCGGGATGATTCGGGGCGATTTCGGGGTTTCTGAGGGGAGGCGGAGGATTTACCAACAAACAATAGAAAAATGAAATTTACCTCCGAAGAGCCTGCCTGGAGCAGACATCCACCCCTTACATCTTTCTGTCCTTACGCCGCGTTGAAAAACTGACTGGTCATTCCTGCTACGGCGATTACAATAGCTCCAGCGATGATCGTGGAAATACCTCTGGATTTCTGCTCCGCGTCGTCTGACTTCCAACCAAGGGTATCCATGTGTGTGATGCTTCCTAAATATAAGAGGGAATTGCAGTTATCGACGATAACTCCCCATGGAAGATCACGACATTAAAGGACTACTTCGATACAGCTAAGTTCAAACAGATTCGTTTTATCGAGTGGATCAAGACGAACCCAGTTCCTCTTAACAGTAAGACAAACTATCTGACAACTGGAATGAAACTGACTCAATACTAACAGTTTAAGTTTGAGGGTAATTTCGGGTTTTCTGCATTAGGGCGGGGAAATTATCGCTTAAACCATTACAAACGGAATTTACCCTCAAACATTCACTGAATTAGAGAGATTCCACGGGAAACGAATGCATAAGAATACCCACACCTCAGATAAGCCAGAGAAGAAGTGTGGGTCGGTATTGTTTTTGGGTCTGTTATGGGTATGCCGGGACTAGTCATCCATTTTACTCTGCACGTAAGAAGCCAATTCCCCTACTGTTCTGATGTTTTCGAGTTCGTCATCCGGCATTTCAATATCATATTCATTTTCAATATCTATGACGATATCAACCATATCCAGAGAATCCAGACCGATATCTTCCCATGTCGATTCCGGTTTTATGTCGTCCATATCCATATCAAACGTTTCTGCGATCATACTTCTAATTCTCTCAAGCATCATTTACTCCTCCTCGTAAAAGTGTTTTATGACTTTATACTAATATGAAATACATGCTCTGGTCAATATAGATATTACAAATTATACTCCCGCCGGGAATTGAACGTATCCAGTAATGGTACAAATATGGTAATTACGGGGAAGTTATGGTATTATGAGGGCGGAGGTGGACGGATGAGAAAATTAGATTACCATTGGCAGTCGAATCCGGACTGGTTTTACCAGAAGGACAATGGAGTGTTTACTATTCGGCCAGACGCTCCCAAGGAAGCCCAAGAAAGTTACCAGCACTATCTGGAGCAGATAAGGAGCGAGCGTGGCATCGAATGATATGATGATTTTATGGAGGTGTTCTGATGGCTACCCTTAAAGAGGCCGCTGATTCCATTGTATGCAGTGATAAAGATGAGACCGCCGCCGCAAATCCTGAGATACAAAGTCGTCAGTTCCACATCCGGTGCATTCATCCATGCGGCAAAATAGAGTGTGCCGACTTCCATGATCACCGTCAGGCATACCGCCATAACGGCAAAAATGCAGATGGCAGAGCCCACAGTCCGGGTCGCGCCGTCTCTGTCCTTTGCTCCAATGAATCTGCCCAAAGTGACGGTGATTCCCGTGGTCAGACCCTGAATGACATACGTAATCAATGTCATAATCATGCCGCCGGTTCCAACCGCCGCGGTGGCGTTCTGTATGACCGTTGCATCTGTGGATACAAAACGTCCGATTACCAACAAATCCACCGCGGCATACATTGCCTGCAAAAAACGTCGCAGCCATGACCGGCAGCATAAACGTCATCATAGGGCGGTAGATTGCCCCGGAAATCAGTGAATTCTTTTCTTTCGCACTATTCATTATTTTTAAATACCTCCTGTGATATCAAAACATTTCCAGGGACCCGGTTCCAAATTACACCCTACTTCCGTTTCATTTTTGTTAGCCATCAAACAGTTTTGGAAGCAATTATATGCCAAAACCCCTTGAATTGGAAATGAAAAATGGTATTGTCAATGTCAAGAACGCAATAATCAGCATGAATACGGAGAGCAAAATGTATATACAACAGTTAGAGACATTTATACAGGTAGCGGACAATAAAGCAGGTGAAATATTTCTTAAAACACTTGACTTTATAATATTGAATCACTATAATATGTCGTAAGCGACCTATATAGCAAAAACCGAAAGGAATAAAGTATATGGAACTGATGAGCATAAAAATATTGAACACTGCGATTGAAAACATCTTAAACCGTGAGCTGGCGGAGTTCGAGATCACTTACACGCAGGCCACTGTGATCGGATTTCTGAATCAAAACAGGGATCATACTGTGTGCCAGCGCGATATAGAAACCAGGCTCGGGCTGACACACCCTACTGTCAGCAGCATCTTAAACCGCCTGGAAGAAAAACGGATGGTTAGAACAGAGCCGCTGGCAGAAGACAGGCGCTACAAAAAGATTGAACTTACAGAGGCCAGCCGGCACATAGCAGATCAGATTCAGGAAAAGATTAACCGGATCAGCCGGGAATTATTACAAGGTGTAACCCCTGAGGAAGAAAAAGAATTCATAAAAACTTTAAACCTTATCATCCATAACACAAAATAGTTTTATCTGGCAGGTCAATCATTATTTAAGCGGATAGGAAGTGAGCATACGTGAATAATGAGAATACAAGGAAGAAATATTTTTAAATTATATTTTTTTAATCAATTAGGTCGTTTACGACTTATTCAGAAAAGGAGGAAAGACATGTCAAATCAGACAAGTATTGAAAAAATCCATTCGTCACAGAGTCGATATGGAAACTGCTGGGGAAATACGCACTGCCCTGCGTCATCTCACTCCTGGTAAATTCTTTATACAATATGGTCGACCAGGTATTTATCGGGCGAGGTGTCGGATATCTGGGAAACGGGGCGACGAATATCATATACCCGCTTACCGTTATCGTCCTGTCTGTGGCCCTGATGCTCGGAGACGGCGGAGCATCTTTCTTAAGCATTAAACTTGGAGAAGACCGGAAAGAAGAGGCAACAAAGGGGATTGCAAATGCCATTCTGTTTTCCGTAATTGCAGGTATCGCGCTGGCGGTTCTGATCGGCATATTTTTAGATAAGCTGGTCTTCCTGTTCGGATGTACAGACACCCTGTTCCCGTATGCCATGGATTATGGGCGGATTATCACAATCGGCCTTCCGTTTGTATTGGTCGGGACAGTTTTTACCGCGATAGAGCGGGCAGACGGAAGCCCGAAATATTCCATGGCATCCCTGATTGCCGGAGCTGTGGTCAACACCATCCTGGACCCGCTGTTTATTTTCAAATTCCACTGGGGCGTGCAGGGAGCCGCGATTGCGACCATCATCGGGCAGATCCTGACCTGCTGTATGGGGCTTCTGTACATAAGAAAATTCAAGACCATCTCGCCGAAAAAAAGCGATTATGCACTGAAATGGAAATACTGCAAAAACGTGTTGTCGCTGGGTGTCTCAAGTTTTATCACGCAGATTTCTATTGTGATCGTGATGGCTGTCGTCAATAACCTGCTCACAAAATACGGCGCGGATTCCGTCTATGGATCCGAGATACCGATCGCGGTAGTAGGCATCGTTATGAAGGTAAACCAGCTGGTTATTTCTGCAATGGTCGGCATCGCATCCGGCGCACAGCCGATCATAGGGTTTAATTACGGCGCGCAGAACTACGAGCGGGTAAAAAAGGTCTTTGGGGCAGTTGTAATCTGTGCGGAAATACTGGCAGTCGTGGCATTTGCCCTCTACCAGTTAATTCCGGTTCAGATCATCTCCATTTTCGGAAAGGAAAGTGCCCTTTACAATGAATTTGCGGAGAAATGTTTCCGGATTTATCTGCTGGCCACTGTTCTGAACGGATTCCAGACCGTTTCCGGATTGTTCATGCAGTCTATCGGAAAACCTGTGCATGCGACATGGATTTCACTCTCGCGGCAGATTATTTTCTTTATTCCGGCACAGTTTATACTGAGTGCCGTGTTTGGCCTGATGGGCGTCCTCTGGGCAACACCGATCGCTGACACACTGGCCTTTATACTTGCCCTGATACTGACGATAAGGGAATCCAGGCGATTAAAACCCGTCCCGGGAAAATTTGGAAAGGAGACAGCAGAATGAAACACCGGATTATCACTATCAGCAGAGAATTTGGAAGCGGCGGAAGGACGATTGGAAAAGAAGTCGCACGGCAGTTAGAGATCCCCTGTTATGATGAGGAAATCACCAACAGGATCGCTAAGAAAAGCGGATTGGCAGAGGAGTATATAAAAGAAAGCGGGGAATATGCCGCATCAGCCAGTAAAATCGGAAGCCTGCTGGCAGTGAAAGATTTCTATGGCCACTCCATCCAGGACGAGCTCTGGGGAATCCAGCGGCGTACCATCCTGGAAATCGCGAGGGAACATCCCTGCGTAATTGTGGGGCGCTGCGCAGATTACATCCTGAAAGAAAAAGCCGATCTTCTCAAAGTGTTTATCCACGCTTCCATAGAAAAGAGAGCCGAGCGGATTGTTAAGGTTTATGGTGAAAATGATGTTGCACCCGAAAAACGGTTGATGCAGAAGGATAAAAAACGCAGGGCATACTATCAGCTCTATACAGACGAAAAATGGGGAAATATTGACAACTATCATATATCTCTGGATAGCGGGATACTCGGCATTGAAAAGTGCATTAAGATAATCAGCAGCCTGTATTAATCGAGCGCTTCTCCTTTTTGCGGATGTGATGCGGAGAACTATGCATAACAACCAACTATTATATTCTTCCTGCTTATCTGAAAAGGAAAACAGGCAAGCCGATACTCTCTCTTAATCAAATAGTGGTGGTGGACAAAATGTCCACCACCACTCACCAAATGCTATACATCTTTCAATGGTTTATCTGCTACATCCCTATAATTGCATTTGTTCCTTTTTCTTACCTTCTAACTCCTGCTCTGAATTTAAGGCTTTTAGCACTTGGCAATGAACAGTATCAAGCTTTTTAATGTCTTCACGATACTCTTTTAATTCGGAATATTCCAGATCATGTGCTTCGCTCAGAGTATTTAACTCTGCCTGCCACCCGGCTATCTTGCTCGGCAAATCAGTTGCTGAGATACCTTTTGCATGGAAAAACCGGTTTGCTGTATTCCAGATGGTCAGTTCCGCACTGTGCTCCGATTCATAAACGTCCTTCTGCTTTTTCCATTTGATACCGATCAACTCTCTGTGAACAGGGTCGTTCTTCTGGTACTGTTCCCCACGCTCGATCAGTTTCTGCAGTTCCTTCATCCGCTTTTCTTTTGTAAGCAGGTTCTGGCGGACGGTATCGGATTTACCTTTTACATCGGATAATGCCGCCTCCAAATCAGCCAACGTGTGAATCCCATCGCCACTCAACTTGTCAAGAGTTTCCATTACTTCAGTAGTCATTACCGCATAATGTTTGAGTTGGAACATGCCGGAATACTTTTTCACCCGCTGGCTCTCCATCTCCAGATATTGCAACATCAGATCAGACAAAGCGGGAGACTGGTCTTTCTTTGCAAGCTCCCTCATAGCCTCATTGAGTGTGGCTATCCATTCTTTCAAACCATTGATCTTATTCCGGATCTCCCGAAGTACATGGTTCGCTTCGCGAATCTTACGGTTGATGTCGCCGCGCTCTGTCCGAATGCCTTTCTTTTCCATCGCACACGCGGCGGGTCCCATGTGAATCGATGGAATCTCGTCGAGTCCGCGTTCGACGTTGCTCCGGTGGTCGATCCGTTCCTCAAATCCGTTTTTCTCCAGATAGCGGTCACTGTATCTGCCCAGGAAGCACGCCATTTCTCTGCGTTCTCCCGACTGTTCCAGTCAACCGTGTTCACTTTCCGTGATTTCCATCTTCCATTCGGACCACGGACGCGCTCCCCGTTTTCATCCAGAATAAATTCCTCCCGGCTCTTGGGGAGCCACTTCCCGTTTTCATCCAATGCACGAATCGTCAGCATGATATGGCAGTGTGGGTTGCCATCGCCCTTGTCATGGATATTAAAATCCACACACATCCCGGCATCAACAAACTGGCTGCAGTAATCATGCATGATTTTCTTGTGTTCCAAGAGTGGCAGTTCTTTCGGCAGAGATACTTCAATATCTCTGGCAAGCTGGGAGTCACGCCGTTTCTCACACATCTCAACAGAATTCCAGAGGGTAGCCCTGTCATAAAAAGAAGCCGGCGCATTGGCCGGCAACATGATCTCTGAATATACAACACCCTTTTTTCTTCTGTAATCTGCGGTTATCCCGCTCCACTCATTTTCAATCTTTGTCCC
>JAJBTR010000117.1 GCA_020860745.1 Lachnospiraceae bacterium
GACATATCCCGACCTCCTCACAGATCAAACAATTTACTAATCACACAATTACTAATTGTACAATTAGTAAATATCAGTATGGTCTGCATCGCAACGGTTGTCAAGCGTTTTGGGGTTTTTATCCCAACCATGGATTTTTCATTCAGCTCAGATGGAAAATCGAATCCTATATGTCCCCGCGGAAGCCTCCAGGCAGTATCCATCCGCTGTCTTTTTCGCCTGCAGACCGTCCGTTTCAGTCACTTCCGCTGCCTGCCTCAAACAGATGGTCGCCGCCGCATTGACCGGGACTGTCACGTCCAGAGTCACCTGATTCTCCGTCTTCTCCCAGCGGTTTACAATCTTCCCGTAGATACTCTCATAGGAAACCTCCGCCCAGTCCAGGCCGCCGCCGATCTGCGGCTGCACATAATAGTGCTTATATCCCGGCTTCTTTTCATCAATCTCCAGGCCGCCCACCACGCGGTAGAGCCAGTCGCCCACCGAACCATAAGCGTAATGGTTAAAGGAATTCATGTCCGGGCTCCACATGGTACCGTCGGGCTTTAAGCCGTCCCAGTGCTCCCAGACCGTGGTCGCCCCCATCTTCACCTGATAAAGCCAGCTGGGGAAGTCCTCCTTCAACAGGAGGTCATAGGCCTCATCCAGACAGCCGTTCTCGCTCAGAGCATGTGTAAAATAAGGTGTGCCGATAAAACCTGTCACCAGATGTCCATCCTCCGCAGCCAGAAGCTTTTTCAGATTTTTCACGGTGATATCTTTATATGCTTCCGGTACCAGATGGAAGTACAAGGCAACGATATGCGCCGTCTGTGTCTGTACCGTCAGCTCACCGTTTTCTTTAAAGAAATGCCGGGCAAAGGCAGCTTTCAACCGATCACAAAGCGCCCGGTATTTTTCCGCATCCTCTGTCTCGCCGAGTGCCTCCGCCATCTTTGCCACCAAATCGGTGGAATAGCAGTAATAAGCCGCACAGGTGTAAGCCGTCGGCGTCGCGCCGAAATAACTTCCCTCCTCCGCGTCTAAAGCCACCCAGTCGCCAAACTGGAGCGCATAGGAGAACATGCAGTCCTCGGTGCTGTGCTCTCCCATAAAGGAAATCCATTTTTTCATGGAATCATATTGTCGACGAACAATCTCCAGATCGCCGTAGGCCAGATACATCATCCAGGGAGCGATCACCGCCACGTCGGCCCAGGCTGTGGCTCCAACCGTTCCCTGACTGTTGAGCCAGTCCTCATCACTGTGGCCGGTCAGAATATCCGGCACCACATGAGGCACCGCCCCCTCCGGGGTCTGGTCGTTCATCACATCCTTCAGCCACTTGCTGTAAAACGTGTAGGTATCCATCAGAAACGCCGCTGTCCGGCAGAAAATCTGCGCGTCGCCGGTCCACCCCAGCCGCTCATCGCGTTGCGGGCAGTCTGTCGGAACATCCAGGAAATTGCCTTTCATCCCCCAGAGAATATTGTGCTGCAGCTGGTTGAGCAGCGGATTGGAACAGGAAAAATCGCCGATCTGCCGCATTGCGGAGTGCACCGCCCAGGCGGTAAAGCTTTCCTTTTTCACCTCACCCGGGTAGGAGACCACTTTCGCATAGTGGAACCCCTGATAGGTGAAATGCGGATGGAATACCTCCTTTTGCTCTCCTTTACAAATGTATGTGATTGTCTCTTTCGCCAGGCGCAGGTTTTCTGTGTAAACATTGCCTTTCGCATCCAGCGTCTCAAAGAAATTCAGCTCTACTTTATCTCCGGGCACCGCATTTTCCACTGTAAAATAGCACCACCCGGTCAGATTCTGTCCGAAGTCAATGACGGTATCGCCCTCCAGCGTGGTAAGAATCGCAACCGGCTCCACCTTAGTCATCTCCTCAACAGCACAGCCTTTCTGGGAAACCAGGGTAGAAAGATTGCGCTCCACCGCAGTCACCGCTTCCCATGCGCTGTCGTCAAATCCCGTTTCCTTCCACCCGTCCTGCTCCAGGCGGGCGTCATAAGTCTCGCCGTCATAAATCTCGGAAAAGAGAACCGGGCTCTTGCTTCCCCTCCAGCTGGTATCGCTGGCGATCACTTCCCGGCTTCCATCCGTATAGTCAACGATAATCTGCCCGCCAAACGCAGTCCGGCCGCCGTAAAGATTCCGGACGTGGTTAAAACTCATTTCCCCCTTATACCAGCCTGCCCCCAGATGCACGCCGATGACGTTTTCTCCTTCCGTCAGGAGCTCCGTAATCTCCCATGTCTGGTACAGCAGACGCTCCTTGTAGGAAGTCCACCCTGGGGCGAACTCATCCTTTCCCACTTTCCGTCCGTTGATATACGCCCGATAAAGGCCGTGGGCGGAGGAAACCAGGTACGCAGCCTTTACTTCCCCTTTCACAGTAAACGCTTTCCGTATATAAGTTCCCTCACTCTTTGCGGCATCCTCCGTTTTTTCCACCGTAACAAACACGCCCTGCCAGTGAGTGTTATCCTGATATCCGGTGAGAAAGCTGCTCACAGCCCAGCCGGTGTCCTCCCCGCTCACCACCGCGCGCACGCGGATCTCATATTTCTGTATATCCTCCCACGGCAGGTCCACCATGACATGTGCAGACTCCTCCGACTGCACCTCGCCGCTGTCAAAAACCGGCGTGTCAAACTGATTGTCTTTTGCGATCTGAATCCGGTACTGCTCCTGCACCGCCCCCCGTTTCTCCGATTCCAGCACCCAGCCAATCTGGGCCTCACCCGCGATACCTTTTGCTCCCTCCAGATAATTAACCGTAATTCTGCGAATTGATGTCATTTTTCTTTTCCTCCCTCTTTCTCCCGGGCTCATATGGTCTTTCAACCCAGAGTCCAACAT
>JAJBTR010000272.1 GCA_020860745.1 Lachnospiraceae bacterium
GTCCATATAAGGATAGACATGGTCTGTTTTCTCACTCTCTTTTTGCAATTCCTGTAACGCCTTGTATGCCACTTTATTATTTTTATCAAATAGCAATTCAAATGTTTCTGCTATATTCATTGACATAGCAATGCCCATGCCTTTCGTTTTTTTGTTTTGGTCAATTTATAGACAAATCGTTAAGGAAAGAATCGAAGGTGGTGCAAACGAAAAAGCAGCTTTGATATTTCGATAACTGCCCTTTCGTTTGCATCAGTTTCGATTTTTCCTGGTTGAACAAAGGCGCGTCCGGGTAGCCGTTATATATGGACTTTCAATTTCCCCAGCCTTTTAGCGAAGTATACTGCATATGGATGCATGGCAGCCAGATTCGGCGTCCGGTGTCATGTTTATGGCATCAGAAATAAGCCTCCAAAGGAAGCTTAAAAAATATTCAGTTGCCTTTTTTAACATAGAAGATGCGGTTCTGGCATTGTACAAGGCTGCCCTGCCGGTAAAGGAATGATCCTTCCGCCGCAGGAAGAACACCTGCAGATATCCTTATTGTAAAGCAGCCGGATCATGGCAGGGGCATCCAGATCTTTCAGCCTTGCGATATACTTTCTACAGCCGAGGAGATTCCGGCACAAGGTGATCTTCTTATTCTTGTTCCGGGATGACAGCAGGCCATAGTGGCGTATCCGGACAAAACGCTTTGGCGGGACATGCATCAGAAATCTGCGGATAAACTCCTCACCGGAAACCGTAATCTCCTCCCACTGGCCCTGGTTTTTATAATCTTTTGCAGTAAATGTGACCATAGAATCCGTCATGCATTTGATACGATAATTGCTGATGGCAATCCGGTGTGTGTACCTTCCAAGGTACCTGATGACGGATTCCGCGCCATGGAACGGCTTCTTACAGTAGGGTATCCATTCTTTTTTGTAACAGGTATCCAATAATTCCTGTAAGGCATAATGGTTCCTGTAAGGCTCTGCCGTACCGTGGAATTCGAGTTTTCCATCTTTCCATAGCTGTTTCAGTTCAGCAAGATATTTTCCGCGGAACAGCCGGGAGACCACCCTGACCGGAAGGAAGAAGTCCTCCCCGCTGCCTTTCCAGTGATTTCCTGCATCCAGCCCGCCTCCCAGAACAATGGCATGGATATGGGGATGGAAGTTCATGGCGCTCCCCCAGGTATGCAGAATGCAGATATAGCCGATGTCAGCGCCAAGGTATTTCGGGTCAGCCGCAAGTTCACGCAGGGTATCGGACGCGGCATGGTAAAGCGCTGTATATAAAAGTTTCTGATTGCTGTAGATAACAGGGTTCAGATTTTCCGGCACAGTGAATACCATATGGAAGTATGGCGCGTCCAGCAGATCCTCCCTGCGCGCGTCAACCCATTTTTCTTTCGGGAATTCCTGACACATAGGGAAGCATCTGTCACGGCAGGAATTATAGTGGATGCAAATACAGCCGCAATCCTCACAGACGCTCACATTTACGCCAAAAGCACCGGTCTTGCAGTTCATGATGTGGTAAGCCGCCTTTCTCTGGGCAGGGGAAACATCATGGGAAGATGCATAGGAAGGATAAAAACGGTTAAAAACATCCTGGATTGTGCAGTCAGTGTTCATTCCTCACCGCCTTGCGGACCATCGAACGGGCTGCGGATGCCGAGGAGGGTCTTGTTGCTTACATGGAGGTAGACATCGGTAGAGCGGGGATCCACATGCCCGAGTAGGGTCTGGATATATTTGATATCGGTCCCGCTTTCAAACAGGTGGCTGGCAAAACTGTGTCGGCACGCATGGGAAGAGACACGGCGGGTAATACCGGCAAGCCTGGCGCTTTTTTTAAAGAACTGGTTCACACTGGTTATATCCAGGTATCCACCAGTCCAGGAGCTTGGGAAAAGTATCCCCCTGGGCCGGCCGCATTTGTACCAATACTCGGTAAGAAGGTCAAGATTCTTCCGGGAGAGGATGGTATACCTGTCGATCCTGCCTTTGGTTTCACGGACATGGATGGTCATGTTGGTACGGGAAATGTCATCGTAATGGAGATGGACAGCCTCTGAGACGCGTAATCCGGAAGAGTACATCGTCGCAATGATAGCTTTATGCTTCAGGTTTTGGGTGGCCTCAATGATCGCGTTTATCTCATTACGGCTCAGGACGGCGGGAAGGTTCCGTTCCCTTTTCATGGCAGGAACTATGTCATCATCCCAAAGGATCCTGAGCACTTTTTTGTAGAAGAACTTAATTGCTGACCGATAGTGGTTGTGAGTTTCGGGAGACCTGCCTTCCAAACGTTTGGCAGAGAGGAAACTTTCCGCATCGTCAAGTGTAAGCTCAGAGGCGGTTTTCCCAATACAGCGGAGAAAGTAATTGACATTGGCACAGTACAAGTTTATGGTACTTTCCCGCAGGTTCCGTTTTTCCGCTTCATAGCGGATAGATTCAAAAATATCATCGTACATAATAAAACCTCCTGAAATAAGCAGCGTTGATCGTGGCAGCTGCCTGTCAGGAGGGGCATTGGCATCATAATTCCGCTTGCGGAAGACACCAAAAAATGCTATTGTATTCATAGGCAGTGGAGGTTTCCGTATTTGGTTGTTTTGTGTGGTAACTTAACAATACCGTATTGCGGAAGATTTTTCCACTGCTTTTTATTTAGAGGAACGTAAAAACTGCGCCACAGCCTTGGCAGGCCATCGCGTAGCGATTTTGTTCAATCGGGAGTTGTGGAGGTATCTGTTATGCCAATAAATATAGCAGAAACATTTGAATTGTTGATTGATAAGAATAATAATGTGGCATACAAAGCGCTGCAGAGGCTGCAGAGAGAAAGTGAAGAAAC
>JAJBTR010000164.1:0-9219 GCA_020860745.1 Lachnospiraceae bacterium
CTGATTTTGAAGTATGAGATAGCGGAAAACAGCTTTGGAAAGTAATTTTCCAAAGCTGTTTTTTTAAAACGATCTGAATTAATTTAATCGAACTATAATATCTTCCTGATCGTGATAACTTATTTCTTCTCCGTCGGCGTCGGTCTGCGCAGGAATGCGAATGCGATGAAAGATACCACTGTCACGCCGATCATCATATAAATTGTGCTCAGGTAAGACTGACTCATGTCGTAGAGCTTTCCGGCGATCGTGGAAGCAAAGGATCCGATCAGCAGGTTGGTCACGATCACGGAGAAGTTTACGGAATAGTAAGTTCTTCCGAAGAAATCGCTGATGACCGCGGACTGCATCGGGGTAACGCCGCCGTACGCAAAACCGCCAACCAGGAAACCGATCACAATCAGACCAAAATTGCCGGTCTGAAGAGCCATGAGCAGAATGAGCGCTGCGATGATGAAGGATACCATATCTACGATCATAGTGAGACGGTAGCCTTTTCTGTCATACAGTGCGCCGTAGATGACTCGCCCGATACCATTCAGAATGGAGATAAGGCCAACCACGGTAGCGATATTGCCGTCTGACACATTCGGTCCGACCTGAGTGGCGATACCGCTGGCCTGTCCAACCAGGGCAAGACCGGCTGCGCTGACCATGATAGCCCAGATATACATCAGCCAGAAACTCGGCATACGAACCATCTGGCCGGTGTTGACATCGGTTGCCGGCTCACGCACAACTTTTTTGCTGTTTGACGCGGGCGGTGTGAAATCATCACCCGGTCTCACGACAAAGAAGCTGCAGACAATCATGACTACAAAGATAATGATACCCATGATGCGGAATGTGGTGCACCAGGTATCGCTGCCGTCAGAGGGCGTAACCGCCGCAAACAATTTGCCGACGATAAAGCTGCTCAGACCGAATCCCATCAGCAGAATGCCGGAGATGAGACCCTGCTTGTCCGGGAACCATGCGCTGATCGTCCCCATGATTGCGTTGTAGGCGAATCCTGCACCCAGCCCGCAGAACACACCGAAACCGAGGTACAGCATAGCGGGGGATGTCTTTGTCAGAGATGCCACAAAAAAGCCTGCAAGCAGCAAAATACCTGACAGAAGAATATAAATGCGCGCTTTTACTTTTTTGGATAAAATTCCGGCGATCAGGCTGCCCAGGCAGAAGAACGCCATAACAATGGTAAATGTCAGAGACAGCTGCGCAGCAGTCCAGTCCGGACGCGAAGCGCCGATGGATTTGGACATCACCGACCAGGAATAAATCAGTCCCGCCATCAGCAGGACGATCACTCCGATGATGGCGTAAACCCAGCGATTTAAACTTTTCATTTTTCAAAACCTCCTCATTCTTTCAAATTCGATTTTCTTAACCGAATTATTATAACTGATATGGATATATTGTGCAAGATATATTTTGAAGATGCGCCGGAATCGTCGGAATAAACAAAACGAGTAAAGGTTATCCTTGCAAGGTGGAGGTCTGGTAGAGTTTTTATAAAATATTCCGCTCTGTTTTGTGCGTTGAAAGCTTACAACAAAAAAGTCAAAAAATTGATAAACAACAGATATAGGCATATGTTATGATACTAACATATGCCATATTTGTAATGCGCAGGGGTGCGTAAGGAATATGACAGCTGTGCTGTCCGCACCCCGCGCGGCGAGTATGAGACAAAAGTCGCCTCCTGCTCGATTGTGGTGAAAGGTTTCTGACAGGATGGTAATCGGCAGTGCGAGAAAGAAAGGATGGAGATAAATATGGGACGAAAACATATGGCGGCATGTTTTGTGCTGGCGGTGGCGGCTGCATTGTGTATGGCAGGCTGCGGTGCGCAGCAGGCGGATTCCGCATCGGAGGAACCGGTGAGTGTCTCGGTGGAAGCGGAGGCGGAAGACTCTGCGGAAAACGATGCTTCGGAAACGACGCTGGAGGATGGTGTTTACCAGGCGGAATTCTCCACGGACAGCAGTATGTTTCATATCAATGAAGCCTGTGACGGGAAGGGAACGCTTACTGTGGAGGACGGCGTGATGACGATACACGTCTCCCTGGTTTCCAGGAATATTGTGAATTTGTATTACGGCACGGCAGAGGAAGCTCAGGAGGACGAGACCGGGTGGATTCAGCCCACAGAGGATGAGGTGACCTACAGCGACGGCTATACGGAGACGGTGTACGGGTTTGATATTCCGGTTCCGGCTCTGGATGAGGAGTATTCGGTTGCGATTATCGGCACAAAGGGTACCTGGTACGACCATACGGTTTCTGTGTCAGATCCTGTCGCGGTTGAGGGTGAAACAGGCGCGGCTGAGGCTGACAGTGTTGCAGCAGGAGAGGATGACAATGCAGCCGAAGCATCTGAGACGGCAGAGAAGAAATCCGTGGATTCTCTGGAACTTGAAGACGGAACTTATACCATTGAAGTTACCCTGGAGGGCGGAACCGGGCGCGCGGATATCGAATCACCGGCGACGATTACCATAGCGGACGGAGCGGCGTCCGCGCAGATTACCTGGAGCAGCTCTAATTACGATTATATGATTGTCGGGGAGGAGCAGTATCTTCCGGTCAGCACAGAGGACGGGTCGGTATTTGAGATTCCGGTGGATGCGTTTGATTATGCCATGGAAGTCATCGCGGACACGACAGCGATGAGCGAGCCGCATGAGATTGAGTATACGATCTATTTTGATTCAACGACGATCAGCGCTATAGATATAGAAGGCAGATAGGGATGTACGGGAATAATCCGAATAAGCAAAATCATATAAAGCAGAGCAAACCGGAAAAAAAGCAGATGTTTTTTCCTTTTTATACTTAGTCTGACCGCGTTTGCCTGTGCTTTCGGACTGGCTGGCTGTCAGAGTGAATCGGCCGCAGGAGATGCGCAAAGTGCAGTGTCGGAAACAGAAGCCGAAGCGGAGACAGAAAACGGAGAAGCGTCCGAAACAGCGTATGACTGGGATGTTATGGAGGTTGCGGATACCGTTTCCTTAAGTTATGCCACGCAGTTTTCCGCGGAACAGTATGAAGGTGGTTATTATCTGATCACGGTGGCTGGGGAGACCCGGTATCTTGTGGTGCCGGAGGGGATGCAGGAGCCGGAAAATCTGCCGGAGGATATCACAGTGATCGGGCAGGGGTCCGATCATATCTATCTGGTAGCGACCTCGGCGATGGATCTGTTCCGGGCGCTTGACGGCATCGGCAATATCCGCCTGTGCGGAACAAACGCGGACGGCTGGTATATCGAGGAGGCGAAGGAGGCTATCGAGAGCGGAGAGATGCTCTATGCAGGCAAGTATTCTGCGCCGGATTATGAGCTGCTGATCTCGGAAGGCTGTGATCTGGCGATTGAATCTACCATGATCTATCACTCGCCGGATATCCAGGAACAGATTGAAGAGCTGGGAATTCCGGTGTTTGTGGAGCATTCCAGCTATGAGAATCACCCGTTGGGGCGTCTGGAGTGGATCAAGGTGTACGGAATTCTGCTCGGCAAAGAGGAGGAAGCGAACAGCTATTTTGAGGAGCAGGTGAACAGCCTTTCTGATGTCCTGGAGGATGAGAGCACCGGAAAGACCGTGGCATTTTTCTATATTACGACAAACGGCGCGGCCAATGTGCATAAATACGGCGGATATATCTCAAAGATGATCGAGTTATCCGGCGGAGTGTATGCTTTTGAGGACCTGACAGGAGATGAGGACAGTGCGGTTTCCACGATGAATATGCAGATGGAGGATTTTTATCTGGCGGCGAAGGATGCGGATGTGCTGATCTACAACAGCTCCATCGACAATGAGCTGACGACGATGGACGAGCTTCTGGATAAAAGCGAACTGCTGGTCGATTTTAAGGCGGTGCAGGAGGGAAATGTCTGGTGTACCGGGAAAAGTGTGTTCCAGGAGACCACAGGATTTACCGCGCTGATGCTGGATATCCATGCGATTCTGTCAGATGAGGATGTGCCAGATGAGGAGTTGAACTATTTGTACAGGTTGGAGTGATCGCAGGCGAACGGGAAAAACAGGGTGTTTTTCGATTCGCTGTCCGTATCATTCGTATTTGTGATGTAAAATTGATTCAGAAATATGTGAGATGAAAGAGTAAGAAATATGCAGAAACGAACGATGCGTTATACAGCTGCTTTTCTGATTCTGGCTGTATTGTTGTTTATTTTGTTTATGATAAATATTAACGGCGGGACGGTGAAGCTTTCCTTCCGGGAGTGCATGACTATTCTGTTTCACCGGAATACCGACAGTACGGAGGCTACGGTGGTGTGGAGTATCCGCCTGCCCCGGGCCATTGCCGCACTGATTCTGGGCGGAGCCCTGTCGGTCTCCGGTTTCCTGCTGCAGACTTTTTTTGGCAATCCGATCGCGGGACCGTATGTTCTGGGAATTTCTTCGGGGGCGAAGCTTATCGTAGCCCTGGTTATGATATTTTTGCTGGGGCAGGGAATTACCATTAGTTCCGCGGGGATGATTATTGCGGCTTTTATCGGTTCGATGATGTCTATGGGATTTGTCCTTGCCGTTTCAAAGAGAGTCAGCAATATGTCCATACTGGTTGTCTGCGGTATTATGATCGGATATATCTGTTCGGCGATCACAGATTTCGTGGTAACCTTTGCGGAGGATTCCAATATCGTGAATCTGCATAACTGGTCTCTCGGAAGTTTTTCCGGGACATCCTGGAACAATGTCCGGGTGATGGCGGTTGTGATCGGAATTGCGATCGTTCTGATCTTTTTTCTCTCAAAGCCCATCAGTGCCTATCAGGTGGGAGAAATATATGCGAAAAACCTGGGTGTGAATATCCGGTTTTTGCGGGTGTCCCTTATTATCCTGTCCAGTATCCTCTCGGCCACGGTGACAGCCTTTGCGGGACCGATTTCCTTTGTGGGCATTGCGGTGCCGCATCTGATGAAAAGTCTGTTTCACACGGCCAGACCGCTGGTCATATTGCCGGGGTGTTTTCTGGGCGGCGCGGTCTTCTGCCTGTTCTGTGATTATCTGGCCAGAACGGTGTTTTCTCCGACGGAGCTGTCCATCAGTTCCGTGACGGCGATATTCGGAGCGCCCGTGGTCATATATATGATGATACAAGGGAAGAAAAATCATAGATGAGATGCAATCCGAAGTATCATCATAAATGATAAATACATGAGAAGAAAAATCATAGATGAGGAAGTCACATGGATGAATTTTACTTCTATACAGACAATTTAAGCGTCGGCTATGGGGATACCCCGCTGATAAAGGATATTTGCCTCCGGCTGAAGAAGGGTGAGATCCTGACGCTGATTGGTCCTAACGGCGCTGGCAAATCTACTATTTTAAAGAGCCTGACCAGGCAGCTTGCCTGGATGGGCGGGACGGTTTATCTGGATAAGCAGGCCATGGACCGGATGAGCAACCCGGAGATCGCGCAGAAGATGTCGGTGATGATGCCGGAGCGGCTGCAGCCGGAGATGATGACCTGCGAGGAAATGGTCAGCATGGGGCGCTACCCCTATACCGGGAAACTGGGCATTCTGTCAGAGGAGGACTGGCGGATTGTCGCGGAGTCTCTGGCGCTGGTTCACGCCTCGGAGCTGGCAAAACAGGATTTTAACTGTATCAGCGACGGGCAGAGGCAGCGGGTGCTTCTGGCCAGAGCATTATGCCAGGAGCCGGAAGTCCTGGTGTTGGATGAGCCGACGTCTTTTCTGGATATCCGGCACAAGCTTGAGCTTTTGCATATTTTAAAGGATATGGTCAGGAAGCGGCAGCTTACCGTGGTGATGTCGCTTCACGAGCTGGATCTGGCGCAGAAGATCTCGGATCGGGTCGTCTGCGTGCATAACAATCAGATTGAAAAATACGGGACACCGGAGGAAATTTTTACAGACGGCTATGTGCAGAGCCTTTATGATATTACGAAGGGGAGCTACAATGCTCTCTTCGGCTGTGTGGAGATGGAGCCGGTAATCGGGGAACCGGAGGTTTTCGTCATCGCCGGGAACGGGAGCGGGATTCCGTATTTTCGTATGCTTCAGAGGCAGGGAATTCCCTTTGCAGCCGGAGTGCTGGAAGAAAATGATGTCGATTATGTGGTGGCCAGAGAGTTGGCGGTGGAAGTGATGGTACAGAAAGCATTTCTTCCCATCTCAGAGGAAAAGGTGGCGGAGGCGAAAGCATGTATGAAAAAGTGCAAAAAGGTTCTGGTCACGGTGCCGGAGTTTTCGGAGGGCAACAGGGCTAATGAGGAGCTTGTCCGATATGCGCGGGAGGAACTGCAGATGGAAGTCGCCTGGGCAGGAGGACAATTGTCCTGACAGGAGCGGCGCCGGATAGAAACGGAGGCGGTTAAAAAACGCCAGTCTCTGAAAAATGGATAGGCTGAGCGGCAATCCGCAAAACATCAGGTATAAAAAATAACGTACAGGAGGAGTATCATAGATGCAGGGAACTTTATACGGAGTGGGAGTAGGACCGGGTGATCCGGAGCTGATGACATTGAAAGCCGTTCGCCTGATTCGGGAGAATATGTATATAGCGGCGCCGGGAGAAGATGCGCGGGATACCGTGGCTTACAAAATCGCGGTTCAGGCGGTGCCGGACCTGGAAGAAAAAAAGCTGCTGTCTGTCTATATGCCTATGAGCCATGACAAAGAAGAACGGGAAGCCTGTCATAAAAGAGGGGTGCAGATGTTGGAGGAAGTGCTGGATACCGGGGAAAATGTGGTGTTTCTGACGCTGGGCGACCCAACGGTGTATTCCACATTCAGCTATCTGCAGAAGCGCGTGGAGGAGGATGGCTATCCGACCGCGCTGGTCAGCGGGATTACTTCTTTTTGTGCGGCCGCGGCCAGGCTGAATATGCCGCTTTCCCTCTGGCAGGAACCGCTGCAAATCATTCCGGCTGTTCATCGCCTGGACGAGCGGCTTGACGGGGAGGGAACCTACATTCTGATGAAGTCCGGTAAAAAGATGGATCAGGTGAAAGAGATTTTGCGGGAGAGCAAAAAAGAGGTCTGTATGGTCGAGGACTGCGGGATGGATACAGAGAAAGTTTATCATAGTGTGGATGAGATACCGGATGACGCGGGGTATTATTCCCTGATAATAGCGAAGGAGCCGGAGAGTGGGCAATGATTGAACTGCAGAATCTGACAAAAAAATTCGGAGAGTTTACCGCTGTCGATCATATGGATTTAAAGATTGAGACCGGGGAATTTTTCGGTCTTCTTGGGACAAACGGAGCAGGAAAGACCACGACGATCAACCTGCTGTCAACGGTTCTGCTTCCCACGGAGGGGAGAGTCCTGGTGGACGGGCAGGAGATGACCCGGACCAACACCCGTCTCAGACGGAAGATCAGCATGATCACGCAGGAGTATTCCATGCGCCAGGAGATGACGATGGATGAGGTTATGGAATACCAGGGGCGGCTTTATTATATGCCTCGGAAAAAGATCCGGGAGCGGACGGATGAGCTGCTGGAATACTGCGGCCTGATTGAGTTCCGGAAGCGCACGGTTCGCCGACTTTCCGGAGGAATGAAGCGGAAACTGATGGTCTGCCGGGCGCTCCTCACGGAACCGGAGATTCTGCTTCTGGATGAGCCGACAGCGGGAATGGATGCGGTTTCCCGGCGGCAGATGTGGGGGCTGCTCCGAAAACTTAACAACCAGAATCTGACGATCGTTCTCACCACTCACTATATGGAGGAGGCGGAGGCGCTGTGCCAGAGAGTGGCGTTTATGGAAAAAGGGAAGCTCACTGTTGTGGACAGCCCGGAGGCGATGATCCGAAATCTTGGAGCTTATGCGGTGGATACCATGGAAGGCGATGAGCAGAAGAGCCGGTTTTTCAGTGACCGGGATGCCGCGGTGCAGTTCCTGGCCGGGAGTGACCGGCATGCGACGCTCCGGAACACGACGCTGGAAGATGTGTTCGTGAATAATGTTACTTTTCACGGCAAATCTGGTCGGAGAAACTGAATCGTCGTGGCCCAGACCACCTTCTCTTGCCACAATGCGGCAATTCACCTTGTGCTTGCACGTAAGAGGCAGTTTCTCCGTCCAGATTAGACCTGTGAAACAGGGACTTCCACCCGCATAAGCAATCTTAGCTGCGTGAGCAGCGGTATAAGTGAGATAGAAAATCTCTGATTTTCGTAATCGAACTTATGTATAACTAAGCACGCGAAGCGGGCGGGATTGCGCATGTTGGGTGGAGGGACCGTGAAAAGTAATATAAAATGGATTAGGAATAGAAATGGGAATTGTAACAGTTTTATGGGAAAAATGGAGAGAATTCGTCAGGGACTTTTATAAGATCACGCTGGCGGCCATGATTGCGCCGCTGATGTATCTCCTGGTATTCGGGTTCGGTCTGCAGATGATGTCCCACGGGGAATCTTATCTGAATTATCTGATCCCGGGCGTTGTGGCGCTCTCCAGCATGAACGGAAGCTTTGGCGCGGTTGCACAGAACCTGACGGTACAGAGGATGTATGAGCGTGCGTTGGACCAGGTCATGATTTCTCCCACGCCGCTCTGGCAGTTTATCGTGGGTCAGATCATAGCCGGGAGCCTGCGCGGAATCTATTCCGGCCTGATCATTATGATTCTGGTATTGCCGGTGAAAACGGGGCTTGTGTTTAACGGATTTACGTTCCTTATCAAGTTTTTAAATGGTGCGGCGTTTTCCACGATCGCGGTGGTCGTATCGTTCTGTGCAAAAAACCATACCGACATGCCGCGGTTCAGCAATTTTGTTATCATGCCGATGTCCTTTTTGTGCAATACCTTTTTCTCGCTGGACAGCCTGCCGCCGGCAGCCTCCAAAGTGCTGAATGCCCTGCCGTTGTCGCAGGCCAGCCTGATGATCCGGGAGATTGCGGGCGGAGGGAGCGCCTCGGCAAAAGGGATATTGATTTTGCTGGCCTATGTGGCGGTTTTCCTGGCATTGGCTTTTGTATTTATTTATAGAAAGAAAAACATCTAAAAGGAATTTACCATGAAACGCTTTTTGATTATCATTTTTTCTGCACTTTTTATCATATCCGCTCTGGCAGCTGCTCCGCTTACAGCTCACGCGGATCTGCTGTCGGTGGACGCAGACGACGGGGAATATGCGATCGAACTTACCATGACCGGCGGCAGCGGGAAAGCCAGTATCGTCTCCCCGGCTGTGATGATTG